>JBEISW010000063.1:0-9848 GCA_040375215.1 Crocinitomicaceae bacterium
CCTGACATGCGCCCATCTTCATTTACACCTTCCCACAATACACTTCTTTCTTGACCTACGAAGGACTGATAAAATGCCCTTTTCTTTTTCTCAGAAAGCAATCTCAACTGAGTAGTTCTCTCTTGTCGTTTTGGAATGGGTACTACTTCTTCAATGCGCAATGCTGTGGTATTGGCTCTCTCACTATAGGTAAATACATGAAGATATGAAACGGGCAATTCCTGAATAAAGTTCATTGTATTTTGAAACAACTCATCCGTCTCTCCAGGAAATCCTGTAATGACGTCAACACCTATGCAAGCATGCGGCATTTTTTCTTTGATGGCAATCATTCTAGACCGATACAAATCAGTGCGGTACCGTCTGCGCATGGCGCGCAATATCTCATCATCGCCGCTCTGCAATGGCACATGAAAATGCGGCATAAACTTTTGAGATCTGGCCACAAAGTCAATGATTTCCTCTGTTAACAAATTGGGTTCTATGCTAGATATGCGGTATCGATCAATACCGTCGAGTTCATCCAATGCTTTAATCAAGTCAAAAAAAGTCTCTCCGTTATGTGCACCAAAATCACCAATATTGACTCCTGTTAAAACTATTTCCTTGGCTCCTTTTGAAATGGCCAATTTGGCTTGTACGATGGTATCCGATATGCTTGCGCTTCTTGATCTTCCGCGCGCCAAAGGAATGGTACAAAAGGCGCAGAAGTAATTGCATCCATCTTGCACTTTCAGAAAAGTTCGGGTTCTATCGCCCGAAGAAAAGGAAGGGACAAATTCATTGACCTCCTTGATGTGCCCTACCACAATTTTATTTCGCTCCTCCGATTTTTTCTGAATGTGGTCCAGTATCTTAAACTTCTCGTTGGCACCTAATACAACACTAACGCCATCAATCTGTGCAATTTCTTCTGGCTTCAATTGCGCATAGCAACCTACTACAGCCACAAACACTTCTGGATTAATCTTAATGGCACGTCGTACAATATTTCTGCACTTCTGATCTGCCTGATCTGTAACGCTGCAAGTGTTGATGACCAGAACATCGGGATGTTCATTCATCTCAACTTTTGCATAACCAGCCTCAGCTAAAATCTTAGAAATCTCACTGGTCTCCGCAAAATTCAATTTACATCCCAACGTATGAAATGCCACTTTAGGTCCTGCTGCGCTCATGGTATTTTTTTAATACAACTATGGCTATCGATCCACCAACTACCATTACCAATGCTATGACCATGGCTTGGGTCCATTTCATTCCAAAGTACTCTACAAAATTGTTGACCCTTATTTGCTCAATGAAAAATCGCTCAATACCATTCATCACCAAATACAGCGCAAAGATGACTCCTGGAATTTGAATACGCTTGCGCAATGACCAAAGAACAAAGAATATCATTGTGGCCAAGATGGTCTCATACAAGGGTGTAGGGAAAACTGGAATTTCGAGGTGAGTTCCATAGCCAGGAAATATGACACCATTCTCAATAGGCACTCCCATTCCCAAAACATTGTTGGGGTAATCATATGACCAAAGCCAATCTGGAAAAATCTTCATCCAACTTGGAGCAGGTGAACCATTGTCGATTCCCCAGTCGCCGTCACCGCTGGTTTGACATCCCATACGACCAATGCCATAGGCCAATATCATACCCGGTGCTGCTGCGTCTGATAAGTTGAGCAATGGAAGATTTTTCTTCCTCGCGTAGATCAAAACAACGATTGAGCCGACAATTATTCCACCATAAATGGTGAGGCCACTGGTGAAATTCTCCAAAGAGGGGTTGCTAAAAAAGACAACCAATTCATTGGGGTTTTCCAAAAGATGGAACAACTTAGCTCCTGACATCCCTGCTATTGCCGCAACAAAAGTGATGGATCCAACCAAAAGATGAGCAGGCTCTTCTACAATCTGTTCCTTGGGTTGGGGCAATTGGGCTTTCTTATCTTCCCAATACTTCCAACCTCCCAAAATCAAAGCCAGCAAAATACCCAACAACGGATAACCATCACCAGACATCAATGCTTTTTGAGCCATGCCGTGCGCAAATATTTCATTGCTATTGACAAAAAGAAAAATCATTTTCCAGCCCAAAAAGAAACCCAGAACAGCATTGGTAATAATCTCACTCCATTGAGGTCCTGCACCCAATATCTGCTTTACTTTTTGCGCGGGAAACACACCCTTTTGCTCCATCCGCTTCATTTCCATCTTGAGCAATACACTTGCCGTGATAAAAGCAAGGGCAACAAAAAAACCGAAACTATTGACCAACTTGAGGAATGGCAAATCCAGTCCTAAAAGATCTAAAAGGGCATGATAAAGGGTTGGGTACATGTTACAAATATAAGGCGCATCAGTTGGCCGATGAGAGGCGCTCCCATTCTTCTATGCAAGTAACACCTTTGTCATCCGCATACCATTTGTGAATCATGGTAATAAAAGTTTCTTTGGTCAATCCCTCTGACTTCCACTGTGAAACTGCATCCTGTAAGACTTTGGGTCTAGCCCCCCACTGCTCCTCAACAACTCCTTCCCGATTGATAAATAAAAACATGGGAACTGCTCGAGCTCCATTGGTAAGGAATTGATCCATCAGATCCAAATTCTCATCCCGCAATACAATGCGCATATCGTGACCTTTGGACAAGGCCCATTTATGCATGTAGGGCAATATCTGAGCACTATCCCCGCACCAACCTTCTGTGATGACCAAAATCCTTTTGATTTCCGTTGAAGGAACAACTTCAGCAATGACGCCATGTTTATCAATCCTATTCATTCGTTGTTCATTCAAAATGCTGTAAGCCAATAAATCCGCGGATTGATTGGTACCCGTAACCATTTCCTTGGCATGTAAATCATGCATCAAAGCCCTAAAATCAGCATAGGACAGGCCTTGGGCCCAATATTTCTCTATCTCCAATTGATTCATTTTGCAAAAATGCGATGATTTAATCTTGTAGACCAAATCATTTTACACAGAAAAAACTTGACATGATAAGTATTTCGTTTATATTTGTTTATCCCTACACAAGTAGGTTTTAATTTTTTTAATTTTTATTACATGAACATTTTTGTTTCAGGCTTACCCTTCAGCCTTACTAGAGAAGAGTTAGAAAGTGCATTTCAGGCTTTCGGTAATGTAACTAGCGCACGCATCATCAAAGATCGTGACACTGGTCGTTCACGTGGATTTGGTTTTGTAGAAATGGATAGCGACGACGCTGCTCATTCTGCTATCTCAGCATTGGATCAAAGCGAATTGAAAGGTCGCCGTATCAATGTGAAAATTGCTGAAGAGCGTGCTTCAAGATAATACTTTACCAGTACAAATGAAAAATCCGCTCGAAAGCGGATTTTTTTTTTGCTTTTCATTTTGATATCGATATCATCAGTTCATTACAAAGGGGACTTCCAAATGAAAATCCGGAATTTTGGCAATAAACAATTCCTTGGTCAATCCATGCTGCATGGTGTAATAACCGGTCATGCGACCGCGCGGACTGCGCAAATCACAAGCTGAACTGTACACAAATGTTTCATTGGCCGCTATAAACGGCTGCTCTCCAACGACACCCGCTCCCTCTACTTCCCTGCAATGGCCTGAGGAGTCAAAAATATCCCAAAACCTGCGTGTCAGCTGAACCGGAAAGTCATTCGTGTTGGTGATGCTTATTTCGTAGGAAAAAACGAAACTATTCAAAACAGGACTTGATATCCCGGGCTCATACTTGGCCAAGACATCAATCTTTACTCCTGCGGTAGTTAGCGTTAACATGAGAGCGAAGATAAATCATTTCAGCCATTACATTGTTGATAAGTCGTTGTTTTATTTGAAAAACGCACGTTTTGAGGTTCGCATACCTCTTTAATTTGCTTTCATTATTAATTCACTTTTATGAAAAAAATTATTCTTCTGTCCATTTTGTCTTTTGCCCTGACTACTGGATTCGCTCAAGAACGGGCACGCACAGCATGTAGGGACAGCGATGAAGGATTTGTCTATGAGGCAGACCGGTTTGCAGATATTAGAATCTTGAGATACCGTATTCCCTGCTTTGAGCTGTTGACAACCAAACAAAAGGCACTTGTTTACTATTTAACCCAAGCAGGACTTGCGGGTCGTGATATCATGTGGGCGCAAAATGGTGAGTACAATTTAGAAATCAGAAATGTTTGCGAAAAAATATACATGCAATATCCAGGAAAAAAGGAAAATACTGACTGGACTGCTTTTGAAACCTATCTCAAGCAATTATGGATGAGCAATGGCATACATCACCATTACTCCAATCTCAAGCACCAACCGCAATTTTCAGAGCAATACTTTGATCAAATCTTGAGAGAATCAAGAGTTGTATGTCAAGACAACTTGAAGAAGGTCATCTTTGACCCAACCATCGCCCCACGCAAAGTGGAGAAAGATGCCAGCAAAGGTTTGGTAGAAAACTCAGCAGTCAACTTTTATGGCAAAGGCATTACCACAGCGGAAGCCATTGCATTCTATGAAAGCAAAATCAAACCCGATGACAGAACACCATTGTCATATGGAATCAATGCGGATTTAATCAAAGTAGATGGTAAAATCCAAGAAGAAGTCTACAAGGTTGGAGGCAAATATGGCAAAGCTTTAGACCAAGTTGTTTATTGGTTGGAAAAAGCGGAGAAAGTGGCAGAAAATGATAAGCAGGCCGTTGCATTGCGTAAGCTCATTTTGTTTTACAAAACTGGTGATCTTAAAGCATGGGATGATTTCAATATACAATGGGCCAGAGCAACAGAGGGAGACATCGATTTCATTCATGGCTTTGTCGAGGTATACAACGATCCACTAGGTAATCGTGGGTCATACGAAACCATCGTTGAAATCAACGACTTTGAAGCCAGTGCCCGCATGAAAAGCATGATGGATCATGCCCAGTGGTTTGAGGACAATAGTCCTACAGATAAAGCATACAAGAAAGACAAAGTGGTAGGAATTACCTACAAAGTAGTGAACGTGGCTGGAGAATGCGGAGATGCTAATCCATCTACCCCTATTGGAGTCAACCTTCCCAATGCCCAATGGATCAGAACCATGTACGGATCCAAGAGTGATAGTTTGGGAAAAATCGAAGATGCCAACAACAAAGCGGGAGGCTCTGGAATATTGAAAGAATTTGCGCATGACGATGAGGAAGTTGAAAGAGCCATTAAATATGGCGAAACGGCAGGAAAGATGCATACAGCCATGCATGAAGTGATTGGGCACGCCAGTGGTAAACTCAAGGAGGGCGTTGCGCCATCTTCACAAACATTGAAAGAGTATGCATCAACTATTGAAGAAGGAAGAGCTGATTTGGTAGCCTTGTACTATGTCATGGATCCAAAATTGGTAGAATGGGGATTAATGCCAAGCCTAGAAGTGGGAAAGGCTGAGTATGATGGTTATTTCAGAAATGGACTTTTGGTACAACTTCGCAGATTGAAATTGGGCGAGGAAATTGAGGAATCTCACATGCGCAACCGCGCCTGGATCTGCAACTGGATCATGGAGCAAGCTGCTCAAGAGGCTAACCCTTGTGTTGCGCTTATCAACCGAGATGGTAAAACCTTTATTGAAATAACCAACTACGATCAAGTGAGAAAATTGGTAGCCTCTTTGCTCAATGAAGTTCAACGCATCACGTCAGAAGGTGATTATGAATCAGCCAGAAAATTGGCTGATGATTATGGAAAGAAGGTTGATTCCGCATTGCATCAAGAAGTGCTTGACCGTTCAGAAAAATTGAACATTCCACCCTACAATGGTTTTATGAATCCATTGTTGGTTCCTGCCTTGGATGAGCAAGGAAACATTAAAGATGTTCAAGTTACCTACATGGATAGCTTTGCCAAGCAGATGTTGATGTACAGTGAGCAGTTTGGATTTTTGAAATAAAAGACAACAATCGAAATTATGGGAGGCTGATTTTGTTAGAATCAGCCTTTTTTTGTTTTGGAAACTCACCTTAAGAGCACAAGGTGACCGTGCCCTTCAATCACCTCCCCACAATAGCTTTGCGCTCGATATGTATACTGATAGACACCTTGAATACATTCTATACCATCATTCTGGTTGGTCCCGTTCCAATAGCCTTTTACATCGTTATTCTTATGAATAACACCTCCCCAACGGTCAAAAATCGACCATTCTAAATATTCAATATTTTCACCAAATATCCTGAATCCGTCATTTACATTGTCACTACCGGGGGTAAAAGAGTTGGGGGCAAATACCTTTAAACTTGGGATGACCTCCACTTCAATAGATCCATTGGAACTGCATCCTGGAAAAATCTCTCCTGTTATCTCAATATTTACCAATCCATCTGCATTAACTTGAACCAATAATGAATCATCATCAATAATATCAACTTGCACATTTTCCGGAATAGAATACCAAATCGGATAATAATTCGAGGTTGGAATAAGTTGCACAACAGTAAAATCTTGGCAAATATTATCACTGCTGAGCGCATTCAAGGCAATCACAGGAGGATTAATATTCGGGAAATTAAACAAAGAATCCTTTGAACATCCATTTTCATCTTCAGCAATAAAATAGGTTTCATTACCCCCGACGAAACAACAAATAGCTGAGTCCAATGACTCATGAAATACTCCATCAACAAAAAACACACTTTGACCAACTCCGCCGATGACATCTGCCTGAACTTCTCCAAATCCCAGGGAGCAATAATCACTCGAATAATTCAAGTTCAAAACTATCTCGTTGGGTTCTTTTAGAAATACTATCTGATTTGAATAGCATTTGTTAGCATCAAAAACTTGTAGATTATAAAAATCTGATGGTAGTCCAAATATAGAATTTGACAACTCTCCATTAGACCAAATAAAATTGATAGGTTCAACACCTCCTTCAGTAGATGCATCTATCCACCCATCACTGGCTCCGAAACAGGATACTTCAAATCCATTGTAATCAGAAGTTGTATATGATGAGACAATTAGTTCCAATGGCTGTGTTATGGTCTGAATTTCGATATCAGAAAGGCAACCATTCTCATCAATTACTTGAGCCGAATAAGAACCAGCTCCCAATGACTCATTGACAAAACCATTTTGACCATTGCTCCAAACAACATTATAATCGCCCGTCCCTCCTGAAACCAATCCAGCCATATAACCATTTTGGCTACCAAAACAACTTACCCCATATCCAGAATAATCGGACAACACATCTATAGTCAAAACCAATTCATCCGGTTCACTGAGTTCCATGGACGCATCTGAAATACACCCATTTAAGTCTTCAACTAAAAAGGTTATGTTACCAGAAGGTATACCTGAAGCTACATTTCCAACTCCATTCAAATTCATCATTTGCCATGAAATCTGATACGGCTCAGTGCCACCTGTGACAAGTGCGGTTATCTCTCCATCACTATTTTGAAAACATGAAATTGCACTACCATTGTAATATGATGATACAAAAGGCATAACTTCCAAAGTATCCGGTGCAACAACAGTGAACGTTGTTGATATTTCACATTGATTGGCATCCGTTGATTCAACCCAATGATTTCCTGCATTTAGGTCTGCTGCAATATTTCCCAATTGACCATCACTCCAATCATAGATATAGCTGCCTGCACCCCCGGTCGTAATAACCTCGGCAATACCATCTGACGAATCATGGCAACTTATCTGGTAACCATTGTAATCACTAGTAATTGAAACTAACTGTTGTAATGGAGGTGGTGGAATTATATCTACCTCACCTAATATCTTACAACCATTTAAATCCGACAAAAGACATTGCGATAGACCAGACGATAAATCAACTCCAGAAAGAGATGTCACGGACTCATCAGACCACGAGTACTCATAGGGTGCCACACCGCCTGATGCTAAAGCAATTGCCTGACCATCATTTGAATCAAAGCAAGAAATATGAAATCCATTATAATTTGAAACTACATTCATTTGAACAAATAATGGCGAAGGTTGAAAGAGTTCTATTGTTCCTGAGATGGGGCCACAGTTATTGGCATCACTTACCAACACCGTATATATATCAGCTTCCAGACCCATCAACGTATTTGTATTGCCTAGAACTACGTTTTGACTATTTAACCAACTGTAGGAATACATTCCTAACCCACCAAAAACATCAACAATAACTCCACCATTGGCTTCATCAAAGCACGCCACATCAAAGCCATTATAATTCATTAAACTTGAAAGAGTGATTGTAATTTCTTCCGGTTCAGATACTTCAAACATCTCAATAAGGGAACAGAGGTTTTCGTCTAAAACGTTGACTGTATAAATACCTGGACCCAAATCAGCATCTGTAACATTAGCAACAGAACCATCAGACCAAAAATAATCATATACACCAGTCCCCCCCGTTACTGACACTTCTAACTGACCGTCATTTGATCCATGGCAACTAATTACACCTCCATTATAATTCGTAACGGATGTAATCACTGATTGCAATTGCAATGGAGCTTCAATAGTATAAGTCAAAGTTTGATCACATCCATTCTCATCACTAATGTATACCGAAACTACTCCAATACCCCAGCCGGTGGATTGGAAACTCGATTGTCCGTTGCTCCAAAATATATCCAGATTTCCCGTTCCTCCTTGAACAAGCAATTCCACTATTCCATCATTACTATCAAAGCAACTTATATCAAAACCGTTGAAATTTGAGATGGGGACTATATTTCCTTGTATTGGTGATGGCTCTTCTACATAAATACTGTCCAAAATAGCACAATTATTTTGATCAGTCACTTGACAATTCAAATAACCAACACCATTATTACTAAATGAATTCACGCTTGTAGACCCATCCTCCCACAAATATGTGTACGGCTGAACTCCCCCATTTGATTGTATTGTTGCCTCAGCATCTGCAAATCCATAACAACTAATCATCTCTCCGTTAAAGTTTGATGTAATTGACATTTGCACATCCATAGGAGCAGGTTGAATTAAGTTTATATCCAAAAGTAAAGGTCCGCACTCGTTGGAGTCATCAACCAATACACTATACTGCCCAGCTTGTAAATTTGATTGAATCTGACCATCACTACCATTTGACCACTCATAAGAATAATCTCCTGTCCCTCCAATTACATCAATAGCCACTGCCCCGTCATCACCACCATTACAGCTAACTTGAAAGCCATTGAAATCGGTTAAATAAGTAAAATCAACTTCCAAAAGTGGTGGCTCATTTATATCTATTCCTGTCACGGCTGTGCACCCATTGGCATCTTGCACATCAACAGTGTAATAACCGGCCTCAAGTCCATTCACTCCCAATTGATTCGTAATACCATTGGACCATTGTATACTCATGGGATTTACACCTCCAACTATATTTAAATTGGCACCCCCATCTGACATTCCAAAACACGTTATTTCGTACCCTTCGAAATATTGGGTAGGTGACAAATACAATTCGAGTGGGGCTGGTGAGGTAATTTCAAAGGGGATATTCTCAACGCACCCATTATTATCAACCAATACAATAATATGATATCCGCCAGTAAAATTATTCACGATTGTACTTGGCAATATTGCGTTTGATTCAATTTGAGATGAAATGGGAGTAACTCCTCCTGTGAAATTAAAAGAAAAGGCTCCATCAGAACTCCCAAAACAAGACACATTATAACCGTTGTAATTTGAAACAACATCGACATTACCAACCAGTTGATCAGGCTGAATCAATTCCAATTGATTGCCTTCAACACATCCATTGGCATCTATGGTTTGACAAGTATATACTCCTATAGGCAAGTTCTCTATACTCATTTGAATATTTCCCGCTGGATTGA
>JBEISW010000092.1:0-7845 GCA_040375215.1 Crocinitomicaceae bacterium
AAGCATCTTCGGCAGCAGGAAATGTAAATTCAGAAATTATTACATGGAAATCTGGAGGATTTGTGATCTCTGTAACTTTTTCAAACGGTAAGGTATCAGTTAAAACTCAAGTAGGTCTCTAAATTGATAGTTAAAGACTTTAGGAAAATTGAAAGTAAAGTAGCCGTCCCAAATGGGGCGGCTTTTTTATTTGAAAGGATACATAAGATTGTAAAATACTGGAATAGAAGAATATAACATCGAAATTATAACTTTACATAATATAAATTATGATTCAAAAGTGGTTAATTACCATTGAAGGCGAGAAAGCCATTCTACAGCCTGAATGTCTAAAACCTCAATGAAATCATTCCCCGATCCCATGCCTTGATGTATGACTAAATTTCGCTCCTCTGGAACCAATGCACTTGGAACTGACAGTACCTTGAAAGATTCGTCTTTGTACCATTGACTACCCAATTCTTGTAAACTTGAATACGCACCAAGCGATCTCCAATTATTCATTAATAAATTATCATTCAATAATTTAATATCACTTACTTCAACCTTCAATTTTAAAGTTATCAGAACGAAATCTAAAGATAAAATTCGACCACCACGGTTCACCAACCATTCCAATGAAGCCAAAGATCTTGATTCTGCAGCGTAAATGACAAATTGATCTGGCTTGTTCCAACGCCCAGGATATCCTGATGCTGTCAGGGGCTCCACATGCTTCAATGACCTTACTGTGTAAACAATCATCTCAAATGGCCTCACCGTATTCCAAACCCATGAGCCTAGATTCTATGAAATCTATCCCCACCTTGGTTTCCATAAAATCCAAAGGACGCTGATTCTCCCACATGACATTGGGAGTCTGTAGCCATTTCTCAAATTCCGCTTGATTGGCAAAAACTTGTAACCCATGGCGATACAACGCTAAGATCATGACGATTTGCTCTTTCATCTGGTTCTTAATTTCAGCTCCTTTTGTGCGATAATTATGTAAAGTACGCGTGGTTATGTTCAGCCATTTGGCCTTAACATCATCCGCCAACTCAATTACCTGATCATACATTTCAAAGCCCTTCCAATCTGGCTGCGCGGCTGCAACATATTGGTAAATGGCCATGGGATCATTGAGTTGTGGTAATTCTGAAACCTCTATTGGATACTTCTTCATTCCACAAAACTACACAAATTCAGAAATATTTAAAAATTTAAAAATAATTTTTGCAAAATATATCAAATATTTTGTAACTCTCATGCTAAACAAAAAAGGGTCTTAAACGACACTTTTTTTATTTAAAATCAGTTAAAAACTAGGATTCTTGATCAAATAATGATGGTTCTTCACCATTATTACCCAAATTCTGAGCTTGTGATAACATCAACTCCTCGTTCGCTTTGTTCTCTAACTCCATATCCGCTTCCAATAAATCCAGATTTAGTATGGGCAATTGAGTCAAACGATTTCCAATAGCTTTTACGCCTTTTATGGCAATAAATTCACGTAAATCAACTGTTTCATCCATTTTATTGGCCGCTTGCTTGAATTTCTTATTGAATCTGACATAAACCTTTGGATAATGCAATGTGCTGACAACGCCCAATTTACTCTTGGGATGTTCAGTAATAAACCTAACGAGCCCCTTGCTTTGTTCAGCCAAGAAACGTTTCACCATCCATTGTTCTTTGTCACCGTCAAAATAAACCGCTGAAATGGGTTTGTCAGGCATCCATTTTTCAATATGCGTGGTAGACTCTTCAAAGTGCATCGTCAATTCAGGTGTGACCAACTGATAGTCACCAGTGCTCATCAAGATCAACAATTTGTCGTTGGCCATGAAGTCGCCGAGTGGCTCTCCACGTCCTTCATCATTCAATCTTTTAATTGAAGCATCGTACCATAAACTTCTAGCACCCAATGTGCTAACACCCTTCTCTTTAAGTTCTACTTTCTTAACTGCGTACTTGGTAACGATGTTTCCAACAGCATCTCTGCCTTTCACTGCGAGTTGAGCAAAGTCCACGTCAAAGGTCAATTTTTTCAATTTGTCCAAGGCTCTTAGGTGAACGGTTACAACTTCAGCCTCACCATTGGGGTTGGCTGAAAAGTAAAGGATGTCACTTCCTGGGGCACCTTTGGTTAAATCATATTCCTTGTCTCTGGTAATGGCGGTCACGGCAAATCGTTTCATCATGGCCCCGTTTCGTCCATCCTTGTAAATGACATTGTATATGGTGCGCTTGTCGTCTTTCTTCCAAACGGCACAATAGATAATGTCCTTACCCACAAATGACTTGGCCGTGATTCTTGTGACCAACATTTTTCCATCTCTTCTGAAGACAATGATGTCATCAATGTCTGAACATTCTTCGACAAATTCACCTTCATCACGCTTCAAACCCGTTCCAATAAATCCTTCAGCCATGTTCACAAACAACTTGGCATTGGCAATGGCCACCTTAGCGGCTTGAACTGTATCAAAAGTTCTGATCTCTGATTTTCGGTCTCTGCCTTTTCCGTATTTGGCTTTGATTTCTTTGAAATAGGCAATGGCAGTCTCAGTAAGATTGTCCATTTTTTCTTGACAATCATCAATCAAACCATCCAATTTTGCCATGTAATCATCAGCCTTCTTGCTATCAAATCGGGAGATCCGCTTGATTTTAATCTCTGTCAATCGGGCCACGTCTTCGTCTGTCACCTCGCGAATGAACTGCTTGGTGAACGGTTTCAAACCTTTGTGAATGGTGGCAATAATCTCTTCCCAAGTTTCACATTCTTCAATGTCTCTGTATATTCTCTTTTCAATGAAGATTTTCTCCAGCGAAGCAAAGTGCCATTCTTCTTTTAGCTCATTGAGTTCAATGAGCAACTCCAATTTGATCAGGTCGCGCGTGTGCTCCGTACTTTGACGAAGCAACTCATCTACACTCAAGAATTTGGGCTTATCATCTTGAATGACACATGAATTTGGGGAAATGCTTATTTCACAATCAGTAAATGCAAAAAGTGCATCAATGGTTTTATCAGGTGACACACCAGGCGCCAGATGAACGATGATCTCTACGTGTTCAGCTGTGTTGTCTTCAATTTTCTTGATCTTGATTTTGCCTTTATCATTGGCTTTCAAGATGCTATCAATCAAGGAAGAAGTGGTGGTGCCAAATGGGATTTCGGTGATGATGAGGGTCTTTCCTCCATCATCTTTCTTGATTTTGGACCGGCAGCGAATTTTTCCACCACGCAATCCATGGTTGTAATCCGTGCAATCCACAAGACCGCCTGTTGGGAAGTCAGGAAGGATATGGGTCTTCTTTCCTCTTAAGACATCAATAGAGGCGTCTATGAGTTCATTGAAATTGTGTGGCAAAATTTTACAAGCCAAACCTACCGCAATACCCTCAACTCCAAGGGCCAAGAGCATTGGGAACTTCATCGGCAGCGTCTCTGGCTCCTTGTTTCGGCCATCATAAGACAGCAACCAATTTGTTGTTTTGGGATTGAAGATGACATCTTGACCAAACTTGTTCAATCGAACCTCAATGTATCGCGGAGCTGCGGCACTGTCCCCAGTGTATATATTTCCCCAGTTACCTTGGGTGTCCAAAAACAAATTCTTTTGACCCAATTGCACCAATGCATCACCAATCGACGCATCCCCATGGGGATGGTACTTCATGGTATTTCCAATAACGTTGGCCACCTTGTTAAAGCGACCATCATCCATTTCCCACAGGGAATGAAGAATACGTCTTTGTACTGGTTTCAGGCCATCGTTAATATGAGGGACAGCTCTTTCGAGGATAACATAAGATGCATAATCCAAGAACCAATTCTTGTAAAGGCCATTGACTTCCGTAACACCAGACAATTGTGTTTCTTCCGGATTGTTGCCTGGCAATAACTCTTCGTTCAAATCATTCATGCTGCTTCCTCCTCTATTTTGTCCACTTTTAATGTATCGATATCATCTTTCTCCACTTTCAAATTGGAGATGATGAACTCTTGACGATCGGGGGTATTCTTTCCCATATAGAATTCCAACAAGTCTTTGATGTGCATTTCTTTTCCAATCACAACCGGCTCTAGGCGAATATCCGCACCAATAAATTTCTTGAACTCATCCGGAGAAATTTCACCCAATCCCTTGAATCGGGTAATCTCTGGTTTGGTCCCCAACTTTTTAATCGCATTCACGCGTTCTTCATCGCTATAGCAATAGATGGTTTCTTTTTTATTGCGCACCCTAAACAAAGGCGTTTGCAATACATACAAATGTCCTGATTTGACCAAATCAGGGAAAAATTGCAAGAAAAAGGTAATCATCAATAGGCGAATGTGCATACCATCGACATCAGCATCTGTTGCAAGAACGACATTGTTGTAACGCAATCCTTCAAGTCCATCCTCAATATTTAATGCCGCCTGAAGCAGATTGAACTCTTCATTTTCATACACCACTTTCTTGGTCAAACCATAAGTATTCAATGGTTTACCCTTCAGTGAAAAAACACTTTGCGTTTGAACATCCCTTGAAATGGTGATGGACCCTGATGCGGAATCCCCCTCCGTAATGAACAAAGTGGTCTCCCCTGCTCTTTCACTTTTATCGCCAAAATGAACTTTGCAATCCCTTAATTTCCGATTGTGCAAATTGGCTTTCTTTGCGCGCTCTCTGGCCAATTTGGCAATTCCCGCCAATTCCTTGCGTTCCCGCTCGCTTTGAAGAATTTTCTTCAACAAGTTTTGGGTAAGCTCCGGGTTCTTGTGCAGGAAATTGTCTAATTCCTTGGACAAGAATTCTTGAATAAATGCCTTGATGGATTTTCCATTGGGTTCAATTTCATTGGAACCCAACTTGGTTTTGGTCTGAGATTCAAAAACCGGCTCTATCACTTTTACTGCGACAGCGGCCACAATACCAGCGCGGATATCTACCGCTTCATAGTCTTTCTTGAAAAAATCGCGTATCACTTTGACATAGGCCTCGCGGAAAGCAGCTTGGTGCGTACCCCCTTGGGTGGTGTATTGACCATTGACAAAGCTGTAATATTCTTCCCCATAAGAATGGGTATGGGTAATGGCCACTTCAATGTCATTGCCTCTAATATGAATGATGGGATACAATGGATCCTCACTCATATTGGCATTGAGCAAATCCTGCAACCCGTTTTCAGATTTATACTTCTGACCATTAAAAACGATGGTCAATCCAGCATTCAAATAGCAATAATTCCACAACAGTTTTTCGACATGTTGTATGCGGAATTGATAATTGTTAAAAATAGTGGCGTCCGGGACAAAGGTCATGGAGGTACCATCCTTGGCTGTTGATGGGGCCACTTTGTGGTCCTTGGTAATGGAGCCTTTGTTGAACTCCGCCACTTTGATTTGACCTTCACGGATGGATTCCACTTTGAAGAAAGAGCTCAAAGCATTGACCGCCTTGGTACCTACACCATTCAAACCCACCGACTTTTTAAATGCTCGGGAATCGTACTTACCACCAGTATTAATTTTGGAAACGCAGTCGATTACCTTTCCCAAAGGAATACCACGGCCATAATCGCGCACGAAAACTGTATTGTCCTTGATGGAGATTTCAATGGTCTTTCCATTTCCCATGACAAACTCATCGATGCTATTGTCCAGAATTTCCTTGAGCAACACATAGATACCGTCATCATACGATGCACCATCTCCCAATTTACCAATGTACATTCCGGGGCGCAATCGAATGTGCTCATGCCACTCTAAGGACCGGATATTATCTTCTGTATAACTTACATTCTCTGCCATCTTTTTCCGTTTGAACGAACTACGAAAGTATTGTGGTTATTGGGTTTCCTCATTCACAATCATTTTTTTTTATCAACATACTTCAATTGCTTTTATTTCGTTTCGATATTCGCTAACGAGACAAATCATGGAGGAAAACAAGCACTGGACGCGAGCCGAATTTTTGAAAAAGACCATTTTGGGCATGCCCATGGTATTTTTGGGTGCATCATGGTTGGCCGGATGCAAAAAATATCCCCTGCCAGATAAAAATTTCAATGGCACCGTCGGAGTTATTGGTGCTGGCGTTTCGGGATTGTATGCTGCCTATCTGCTCAAACAGCAAGGATATAACGTTCAGGTGATAGAGGCCAGTGACCGCATTGGTGGCCGAGTTAGATCAATATCAGATATTGCCGATATGCCCATCGAATGGGGGGCTTCAGTCATTAAAGGACAAAATCATCTGTTGTATGCCTTGATGAAAAACAACGGCGCGCAGTTTTTGACCAATGAAATTCAAGATTACGCCATAGTCAACGGTTATTGGACTTCCAAGGCGGCGATGGCCGAGAATCCGGATGTTCAGCATTTGGATGAAATCATAGCGGGACTAAAAACCTATGATGGCGCAGACATGAATGCCAATCTCTACGCTGAGAATCAGGGTATTTTCAATGGCACCCGCCACATTTGGAATGCGCGTTTGGGTATCCAAAATGGAGCAAGCACAGATATCATGGGCATTGAAGGCATTGCCAATGCGATGCAACAATCCTCCAATGGTCCTGGAGATTTTTTCTTGAGTGATGGAAGTTTAGAAAGTACTCTACTCTCGACATTCAATGACATTGATGTTTTATTGAATACCCCCATCAATTTAATTGATTACACAGGTGCACAAGTCAAACTGACCGATGCCAATGGAGTCAATTACAACTTTGATAAAGTTATCATCACAGTTCCTGTGAGCATTCTGAAAGATAGCATTGATTTTAGTCCTTCGTTACCCAGCAATGTGCAATCCAGTATTAACGCCTTGGGTATGCGCCCGGGAATGGAAATGCTATTGACTTTTACAGAACCTTTTTGGAATGCCGATGCAGCAAGACTTCAGTTACCTGGTCTTTGTCCACAATTTGAGGTGGTAGGAACAGGGGGGCGATCAGGCAGCAATCGTTACCTCAAAGCACAATTGCATGGAACGAGTTACATTGATGCCAGGAATTTGGGAGATGATCTGGCGATTCAACAAGCTTTATTGGCCCAATTGGATCAATATTTTCCGGACGCATTGCCTTCTTCAAAATTTGTTGAAATGCACGCCCATGATTGGGCGGATGAAATGTATATCAAAGGTGTGGCTTCCTATGCGCCTGTAGGTGCGGCCAATAGTCGATTGGGATTTTCGGAATCCATTCAGCGTAAAATTTATTGGGCTGGTGAGGCAACGCACGCTCAAGGTCACCATGGCACCTTGCACGGTGCGATGGAAACAGCGGCCATTGCGGTATCCAAAATCATGAAGGAGGAATTGTCATGAAAAGTTGGTGGACAATGACCGCAATGCTCTTGCTTTCGATAAGCAGCCAAGGACAGTGGTCACTGGATATGCGCTACCAATATTTTTGGAATCAACCAACACGGAGCGCTACAGAGGTATTTAACTTAACCGCACAAACCTACCCTACTGGGATTAGGTACCAGCAACATGGCTATGGCACTGCTTTTAGGAAATATACCAAAATCAGTTCACAGCGAGGTTTATACCTTCAGTGGGAATTGTCATACCATAGAATGGATCAACGTTGGAGCAACACGGATGTTGTGCGATGGACAAAAATGGAAAATGGAATGGCCATGGTGGATTTGATGTTCAATCCCAAAGCCATCAAAGGAAAAATGTCGACAGGCCCATTGGGTCCTCGTTTCTATTTTACCGTTGGAGCAGGCTATGCATTTTGGCGGGCCACTTCTTCCATCAATCAATCTATAGCTTATCAATCCAAAATATTTTACAATCCAACTTTCAGTGCTGGTTTCGGGCATCGATTGTTGTTGTTGGGACCTAGGCT
>JBEISW010000356.1:0-1936 GCA_040375215.1 Crocinitomicaceae bacterium
AAATATGGTCGGGTGTTGTACCGCAGCATCCTCCAATAATTTGAACCCCATTTTCTTCGAGGAATGCGGTAATTTTTTGTGCCATGATTTCAGGCGTTTCGTCATATTGACCCAATGCATTGGGCAGTCCTGCATTGGGATAAGCGCTGATAAAAGCTGTGGTGTGTTTTTTCAATTCCTTGACGTGCGGCAGCAATTGATCTGCACCCAATGCGCAGTTGAATCCTATACTGAACAACGGTAAATGTGAAAGCGAAATAGCAAATGCAGCGGCTGTTTGTCCAGATAGCGTTCTGCCTGCAGCGTCAGTGATGGTTCCACTGGCCATGAGGGCAATATCACCATTGGGGTTGTCTGCAGTAATAGGTGTTAAGTTCTTTTTTTCCAGTACATCCAAAGCAGCGTGAAATGCGGCTTTGGCGTTCAAAGTATCAAAGATGGTTTCAATCAAAATAGCATCAACGCCAGCATCTATCAGCGCTTCGATTTGCTCGAAGTAAGCGCTGTGCAATTGATCGTAGGTCACGGCACGATAGGCTGGGTTGTTCACATCTGGAGATAGTGAAGTTGTTTTACTGGTTGGTCCAACTGCACCGGCGATGTATTTCTGGTTTTGCCTTCCATGTTTCAAATAGTATTGCTCTCTGGCATTTTTTGCGCATTGAACTGCCGCGGTATTGACTTCAGCGATACAATCGGTTAGCGCATAATCTTCCATGGAGATTTGTTGCGCGTTGAATGTATTGGTTTCTACAATATCAGCACCGGCTTCAAAGTATTGAAGGTGAATTTCTTCAATAATATCAGGACGCGTATTGCACAACAAATCATTGTTGCCTTTTAATGCAATGTGATGACCTGCAAAACGTGTCCCTCTGAAATCATCTTCAGTGAGGGTATGACGCTGAATCATGGTGCCCATGGCTCCATCCAGGGTTAATGTCTTTTTTACAATATCTTGGAATATTCCCATAATAAATATTTTAACTTATCAATGGGACGAGGAAAAAACCTCTTACTCATCTTTCTCTTGTTTCCAAGAGAAGGAATTGGCACCCAGCATGATCGGGGTTGCCAAGACTTCATAGGGCCATTTCCCTCCGTCTTTCTTGATAAGTGATGCAAAGATATACATTATCTTTACGTCATGGCACAACAAAGGAAAAAAATGAATTTGTCAGACCTTGGAGGCTTGGTTTATAGCACCGGATCCTTGCCTCAGGTGGAGGATAGCAATTCTGAACCCTTGGCTCATGGAGAGCAAAACTTAAGGGTTTGGTTGGAGAAGAATCACCGAGGTGGCAAGGTGGCTTGTGTGGTCAAAGGATTTATGGGAAGCGATGAAGAGTTAAGCGAGTTGGCCAAATTTTTGAAAACCAAGTGTGGAACAGGCGGTTCAGCCAAAGATGGAGAGATTGTGATTCAGGGTGATCACAGAGAGAAAATAGTACAGTTGTTATTGGATAAGGGTTACCCCACTAAAAAGGCAGGAGCATGATGAATGAGATGTTTGGAATTTCCGTGAAGTGTTTGCCACACACGGAAGAGTTATTGGTTAAAGAGTTAACAGCGTTGGGTGTTCAAGAACTTGAGCCAGCGCGTCGAATAGTTCATGGGTTGTGCGATATGACAACCATGCAAAGGGTTTGTTATTGTTCAAGATTGGCCTTGCGGGTGTTGGTTCCATTGGAAACTTTTTCATTGAGAAAGGTAGATGACCTTTACAAGAAATGCTTGGCCATGGAATGGGACAATTGGATGCTTTTGGATCAGACCTTTGCGATTGATTCCATGGTCCGTTCTGATTTTTTCAATCATACGCATTTTGCCAGTTTGAAAATGAAGGATGCCATTGCGGATTATTTTAGAAATCAATATGAAAAGCGTCCTAGTGTGGATGCCGAAAATCCAGATGTTTTGTTCCATTTGCATATTG
>JBEISW010000038.1:0-11711 GCA_040375215.1 Crocinitomicaceae bacterium
CTGATTTTGTTGAACAACAGATTCATTCACTATATCCAAATTGGTTGAAAAATTAGTAACGAAAGGATTTTCGGTATCAATAACAAAAATATCATTACCATACTTGATGCGCTGCAAAACGCCATTTACATTGGCAGCTCCCATGATTTTAACATCTATATTTCCCACTACATGATTGTTGTCTTGAACAACAAAACGCCAACGGTAGGTAGAGTCATTTATCCAATTCACATCAACATAAGTTAAATCCGAGGACAAATCACCGTTGACAAAGTCTAAACTAGGCCCCCAATTGGTCGACATTGGCTGATCAAAGTGGGCAATAATATCCAGTGTATCTTGACAAATGTTGTCATTCACAAATGGTGGGCACTCCAAAAAGACGATTTTTGGCAAGGTATCCAACCAAAGCCCATCAGCTTTAGTCACTGCATCTGCAGCCACTTCCATTCCAATATATCTTCCAGCAATATCATCCATCGGAGGGTGAATACCGCCCCAAATACGAGACAAACTGCATTGATCACTTGCATCTTGATAAGTTGCCCATTGCAATTGAACATTCATTGAAGGCCCCTCTTCAAAAACAAGATATTGATTCATTGGAGCATCAAAAGTTCCCATTCCTCCAGGGAAATATGGAGTACCTGTAATTGCCGTCATGACTTCCGCTGATGCTCTTGAATAAGTTGAATGACCTGAGACATATCCGGCAAAAGGAGGTGTCACAAATGTTGGACGTTGATAAGGGTACCATTTCTCAGCCAGAATCCAACCAACACCCGCCATCTCTGTGGCGGGATCACTGATCAATTCTGGACCATTCCAAGAATAGAGCTTCACCTTATTGACATTCTCATTACTGGGTCCTGCCAAGGCATCTCCTGGCTGAATCAACTCTGAGAATCCAGGGATTAATGGAAAACCATCGGGGTGGTAATTGGGAAGATTGAGATCTGAAGATTGCCCTCTTTCAGCCATATAGCGAATTGCGGAAACGGGGCGGACACCATCATAAAACCCCTTGATTCCCCATGCAGAAATTGCGGCATCATGGACAGCACCTCCAAGGGTCAAATAAGCACGTAGGCAAAACTCTGTTTCATCAACAGACTCAACTCCCTCCCACAGAAAAGTTCCTTGCATTTGTGTTATCACATAATTTAAAATTTTAAACCAATGTCCTGGAGGGGTTTCCGAGCTAGGACCATCCGCCCAAAACTCTGCCAATACACGGGTATAATCACCACGGTAAACCCACTGTTCATCATAAGGTAAACCTGTAATTGGATTTATCGTATGTCCTGACCCATTATCTCCGCCATTCTCAAAATCATAAAAAGTCACTTGATCTTCGAACGATTGAGGAAGTGTGGCATTGCCAATACTCTTAGGAGAAATATCAAGCATTACTGCATCACTTGTATCCAAGTGAGAACCCCAAGCGGCTACCAAAGCAAAATTCCATTTGTACAAATCATTGATACCCTCACCAGTCTCACCCATTTGCGGAAATAATCCTGGATCATGATACACCTTCCAATCATAGCCATCACGCTGTTTAATTGTCAAATCTTGATCATCCATAGCAAATGGTTTTACATTCCCCCATTCAGGCCCCATAAAAGGCGGTGCACCGGATAAAAGATTACCATTCTGATCAATGAAGACACTTAAACTAAGCGGTTGCCAGCGATTGGGATCAATGATTCCACTAGTTCCAGGCAAAGTGGGAAACAATGAAGGGTTTAAAGGTGTATAATACTGATTGGCATAGTTCAACAACTGATTGGAACCATCACCATTGCCATAGGAAATGATTCGTGCGGCAATGTAATTTCCCAATGCAGCGGGATTACCAGTTGTATAGTCCACTGATGAAAAGTTGATATCATAACCCATCTCCCCCATCAATGTTGTCAAATAAGGCAATGTTACCGTGCCCCATCCTGGAGAGTTTAGATACCGATTCCTGATGATTTGGTATGCCGCATAACTCATGGCCATATTTTGAGCAGCTGCTTTATCGTCTGGTTGTAAAATTCCGGAATATGGACAAGTAAAACCATTGAATGTCTTACCCAAAAACAAAGTGGCCGCATCATCGTCATAAGCAGCCCATGCATCATACATGGCCATTGAAAAATGTTGCAAATTTCTAGCCGTCATAGGAGGTCGAGCAAAGTCATTTCTAATGGCTGTTAGCATAGCCTCCGTCCATTGGAATGGAACACTGTTCTGGGCAAGACTTTGCTTTAGACTAGGAACTAAAAGCAAACCGAGCAAAATTATCTTGGCGAGGTTTTTCATATCACTAAATTATCAAAATAAACCTACATTGAATAAAACATTTATCATAAAAAAAGCGCCTTGAGGCGCTTTCTATTATTTTACTTTGAATGTCTTTTTAAAAAGACTGACCAAATTGTCCTTCTCCCATGGGAAAAGTTCTACTTTCATCACTTTGGTTTTTCCACCTCCGTCTTTAAATGTTTTGGACTTTATCTCACAGTTCCTTCCCATATGTCCATATGCAGCTGTCTCTCTGTAAATTGGGGTACGCAACTTGAAACGTTGTTCTATCTGATAAGGGCGCAAACTACATTCTTTCATTTTTAAAATCGAAGCAGCTAACTCTCCATCAGACATTTTCACTTTTGATGTTCCGTATGTATTGACATATAAACCAACAGGATCTGCAACACCAATGGCGTACGCCACTTGCACCAAGGCTTCTTCGCAAACTCCGGCAGCTACCAAATTGCGGGCAATGTGGCGTGTAGCATAGGCCGCACTTCTATCTACCTTGCTTGGGTCTTTTCCTGAAAATGCACCTCCACCATGTGCTCCTTTACCTCCATAGGTATCCACAATAATTTTTCTTCCAGTTAATCCAGTATCACCATGTGGACCACCAATAACGAACTTACCCGTAGGGTTCACATGCAAAGCATATTTAGACTTGAACAATTTCTGAACACGAGCAGGACATTGCTTCATTATCCTCGGGATCAAAATATCCTGAACATCTTTTTTGATTTTAGCCAACATCTTATTGTCATCTTTATCAAAATCGTCATGCTGCGTTGAAATAACAATGGCTGTAATTGCCAAGGCTTTATGATCATCTGAATACTCAATGGTCACTTGACTTTTCGCATCCGGACGTAGATACTTCATCAATTTGCCCTCTTTGCGAATGGCCGCTAATTCTCTAAGTAACATGTGCGCCAATTCCAATGGAAGAGGCATGAAATTATCTGTTTCGTTGGAAGCATAGCCGAACATCATTCCTTGGTCTCCTGCACCTTGATCTTCCTTTTTCTTGCGCTCTACTCCTTGATTAATATCCGGCGATTGCTCATGAATCGCTGAAAGTATACCACAAGAATTGGCTTCAAACATATATTCACTTTTGGTGTAGCCAATCTCTTTGATTACATCGCGAGTAATGTTTTGAACATCTAAATATGTTTTAGATTTCACTTCACCTGCTAACACAACTTGACCAGTAGTTACCAAAGTTTCACAAGCAACCTTTGAGTCAGCGTCAAATGCTAGAAAGTGATCAATAAGTGCATCCGAAATTTGGTCGGCCACTTTATCTGGATGTCCTTCTGAAACGGACTCTGAAGTAAAGAAATATGACATTTTTATATGATTTAATATGTACAAATATAATTAAGGAACTGTTGTAATTGTTTTTGGAATCAAAATATTGACACCTCCCTCAATCAAATCTATGGTCAAGGGAGTAAAACCGATAAACTCTCCATCACAATCAATTGGCCAACCCTTGGAAAGCAGAGTCAACGATTGAGACTTTCGATAACTTACAGCACGATGTTTCATCCGCCTACCACGTCTCAAAAAAAACAATTGTCCAATGTAATCTAGCAAAGAAATATCTTTCACCATAACAATATTAAGAAGTCCATCATTTAGTTGCGCTTCTGGATCAATGCATAAGCCACTCCCGAACCAAGCAGCGTTGCTTGCTGCCAACATAAACAGATTTTCAGAAAAATCATGACCATCATCCAAACTAAGGGTCATTTCCTTAGATTTAAAAGACAAAAAACTTTTAACGATATTCTTCTGATAAGTTAAAAAAGAACCCAGCCGTCGGCGATCAAGTGCCATTCTCTGCACCACCTCACCGCCTATTCCAATATCTGAAACATTGATGCCATATCTCAAACTCTCAACTGACTTCAATCGCATTACATCACAACTTAAAGTATTCCAAGTTACAATGGCCTCCAGCAACTCATTCCAGCTGCCCTGTATTCTCAATGATTTCACAAAATCATTCCCTGTACCCATCGACAATATTCCCAAGGCCGCTTTAGATTTGGCCAACATAATTCCATTCACACATTCATTCAAAGTCCCATCCCCTCCGCAAGCAACAACTGCATCGAACTTATCCTTTTCCAAATTTGATCTTACCAATTCAATGGCATGGGCCGAGTATTCAGTATACACCGTTACACATGACCATTGTGTTTGATTAGCCATTTGTTGACTAATCCTTTTCCATCTCCGAGAATTCTTTAATCTGCCATGAACAACAAAGAGAAGTTGTTTCATCGAACAACAATTTCATCAATAAATAACCAACTGGGTTCTCCGGGAGCGTCATGCCAATCAGGGCATTTTCCAATTGAGTGTGCTTGAACTTTTATGTATCTGCCCATGAAGGAGTCATAGGCTGTTTTATCCTCTGCCAAAACTTTTGAGGTAACAGCAAACTCACCTGATTGTTCAGCCGCAGTTCGCTGACCAACTAGGTCCTTCGAAAGCAATTGCCAATTGTTACCATCTACAGATACAAAATACGACACATCCTCGGGCCTGAAAATCCAGGCATTGGCATAATGAAACCAACGTGTGCTGATCTCCGAAATACTCTCTATTTTTCCTAGGTCAATTACCATCTCCATATCTTTTCCTTGGACTGCTTGCCAATTTCCGTCTCGGAAGTTATCCCCCCCCAAGCACCCATTCACCAAGCCATTTGAACCTCCACCCAAATACGCATTACTGGGAGTATAATTCAAGGTGATATCCTTGCCCAATGCCAAGTGATTGGCAAAAATTCGAGTTTGCCAATTTACTTGATTGCTAGAGGCATTCTTCATGCCAACCTGAAGGTTGATTTTGGCATTGCGCTTAATAGCAATTGGTCCCGTAATACTGACAATATCTTCCACTTCTTCAATCGATTCAGTTTCAAAATGTGTTGTTGTATAAAACAACTCCATATCCTTCTGTTGCTGTTGAACCGTTACCCACAGTTTATCATTATCAATCGCCGTAAGAAACTGAATGGGTGTGGAAATGAAACCATACTTCACTTTCCTCTTATCTAGGAGTTGGAAAGACCTTTTTAACCTCCCTTCAAACTCCTGATAATCTCTTTTTGCAGGATAACTCCAAAGAACTTCAGACAAGGCTATCAATCGTGGAAAAATCTTACTAGTAACTTCACTCTCAGGCGCACGTTCTGTCCACATGTTTCCTTCTGCTCCCAAAATCAGATGATGCCTATCCAATGCCAACTCACTGGGAATTGGATCAAACTCGTACACCTTTTTGGTATCGATTCCATCTAAACCGTAGTCCAAATAACAGTGACTTGTGGGAGACATGACAACCGCATGATCGTGTTGCGCAGCCTCTAATCCACCTTGCATTCCTCTCCAAGATTGAATAACGGCACCCGATGGAATACCACCCTCAAGAATTTCATCCCAACCTATTATGTCCTTTCCTTTTGTTTTTAAATGTTTGGCGACCTCCTCTATCATCCATGTTTGTAACTCCGCCTCATTCCTCAAATGTTCATCCTTAATTCTCTTTTGACATTTAGAACAATTCTCCCATCTCACCTTGGGAGCTTCGTCACCTCCAATATGGATATAAGGAGCTGGAAAAAGAGAAACTACTTCATCCAAGACATCTTTTATAAATGTCATTACTTGATCATTTCCAGCGCAATAAATATCCTTAAAAACACCCCAATCTGTCTCGACACTAATTTGCTGTCCCATACAACTTAAAAAAGGATAGGATGCAATGGCCGCCACGCTATGTCCAGGCAATTCAATTTCTGGAATTACCATAATATGAAGACTACTAGCGTATCTGACGATATCTTTTATTTCCTCCTGGGTATAAAAACCTCCATAATTTTGCTCATTCACCAAGCGATAGCCTCCAACAGAGGTTAACTTGGGATACTTTTTTATCTCAATCCGCCAACCTTGATCTTCTGTAAGATGCCAATGAAAAACATTCATTTTATACAACGCCATTGTGAGAAGGGTCTCCTTGATTTTCTCGACACTCATAAAGTGCCTTCCACAGTCTAGCAATAATCCCCTGTGTTTAAAATGAGAAGAATCTTCTATAACCCATGCATCGAGGTGAAAAGAAGAATCATCCTTCCCCTTTTTGAGAGGCGTCATTTGGATAAATGAAAACACCCCATGCAGGATACCAGCCGGAGAATTTCCGGAAATACATGCAATATTCTTTTCGATAATCAATTGATATCCTTCCGGATCTTTAACTGATGTATTTGTCTTTAATAGCAATCCATTGACCTTGGATTTCCCATCCCAATGGTTGATTTTCGGTAAGTAATCGCGATGAATTTTTATCTGTTGAGCCAATATCTCAGCTTCATTTAAAAATATCTGCTCCGTCCAAATGGCCAATTCGCCATCCTTGGCCTCGAATATATCCTTTATTGGAACATACGATTTTGCGGGTTGAGGGATAATCATTTGTCCCCAAGAGACAAAACTCAACCAAACTAAAATAACAACAAGGCTATTCTTCATTTCTATAAAATTTTTGCAGTGGATCTTCTCTTTGAAATGGGATAAAGGTTCCAAACACCCCAATGTACCTGAACTCCCCATCCCCTAGTGTAATGGAGTGAACAGTGAAAAAATCATAATCCTTGGTTACCAGAAGTTTGGACAAGGCCTGGAAGATAAAATCTTTTTGAATCTTCACAACGTCAATCATTACGGGATCCTTGGATAAACCATCTGCGTGCTCATTGATTTTTTCTTGCGCAACCTGCAAAAACTTTCCTTCATCAGGCTTTGTCCAGCGCGCAGCGATGAGCATCAGGACAAAAAAAACGAAAGTGAGCAATAACCATTTTTTTTTCATAAATAGTATTTTGAAACAACCAACAATCCAGCAGTCTCCGTTCTTAATCTGGCTTCACCTAAAGAAATTTCCACACCACCCATTTCAATAATATCTTGAATTTCCGAAAGGTGAAAATCTCCTTCTGGTCCAATCAGTACGTGGGGATTACTCACCTTTCTATCACCCCAAAGCACTTTGTTTCCTTGCTCACAATGTGCAATAAATATGGATTTCCCTTTTAGCGCTTCTAGTAACTCTGGCAATCTTTTAAAATTATTAATGTAAGGTAACCAGCTTCTTTGACTCTGATTCATAGCCTAAACAGCGATGCGCTGAAGACGATCCATCGCGTACTTCACCTTTTCTGAATGTTTGGTTATGATGATACTCAAACTTATTATTCCCATTTCAGTTGCTTTCTCGAGCATCCATTCTATCCTATCTGTTTGTTGCGTCATGGGTATGTAAAGATGTACTCCGCTCTTTTTTTGATCAAAATTGACGTCAGATAATGAGACAATAGATGGCTGCTTATCGTTCAAATGAAACTCAAAAAGCTGAGAAGATCCGAAACCATCCGAAAGACGAATGGTTTCACCCGGCCTGATGCGCAACGCCTTGATGTGGCGCCATTCTTCATCAGATAGGGAATTGGCACCCAATGCGATTAATTGAGGAGCATAAAAACAATGCATGGCACAATTTACAAAACATCTGTATTGAATTGCTGAAATAACAAATTTGATGCATCTTGCAGCATGCGTCTATTGATCAAAAACATACAAGAACTTTTTGGAACATTTGAAAACAATCCAGGAACGATAAAAGGACTTGAAATGAATAAATTCCCCAGTATCACCAACGCTTGGCTTGCTGTGGAAGATGGGATCATTGCAGATTATGGAAGCATGTCCGATTGGACTGGAATTACCGATTGGGCAGATTTAACAATAGTTGATGCTGACGGCAAAATGGTTATTCCTTGCTGGTGCGATTCACATACGCATACTGTTTTTGCCAAGGCTAGATCTCTTGAGTTTGAGGATAAAATCAATGGCCTAAGCTATGAAGAAATAGCGAAAAGAGGTGGTGGTATTCTAAATTCAGCACTTTCCATGTCATTAACGAGTGAAGACCAATTGTTCGAGGATGCCATAGCCAGAATAAAAAAAATGATGCACAACGGCACTGGCGCCCTCGAAATAAAAACAGGATATGGACTAGATGTAGAAAACGAACTGAAAATGTTACGCGTGATTCAGCGTATTAAAACTTCAAGTCCTATCCCCATCAAATCTACCCTCATCATTGGACATGCCTTACCTGCCGATTACCAGGGCCGTATGGATGACTATATACAGATGCTATTGAAGCAACTTCTCCCTCAGGCCCATGAAATTGGATTTGATTTCCTGGACATTTTCTGTGAACGAGATTATTTCCAAGTTTCTCATTTGGAGCAGTTGTTATTAAAGTCAATAGAATTAAACAAACCAGCAAAAATACATGTCAATCAATTTTACAGCATTGGCGGAGTCGAGACGGCTATCAAACTTGGTGCATTGAGTTTAGATCACATGGAAGTTATCTCTGATCAAGATTGGGCAGCATTAATAGACAAACCCACCATTGTTACGGGATTACCAGGATGCTCTCTTTTCACTAAAATTCCATACACACCTATGCGAAAATTAATGGATGAAAATATACCTGTAGCATTGGCCACTGATTTCAACCCTGGTTCTGCTCCTAGCAGCAATATGAATTTGATTAATAGCCTGGCTTGTATTAAAATGAACATGAAGCCCCTCGAGGTGCTAGCAGCAAGCTGTCAAAATGGAGCTGCTGCAATGCAAATTGATGAGTTAACAGGAAGTATTACCCCAGGTAAAATAGCCAATTTCATCATCACTAAACCTTTAGAAAGATTAAGTGAGTTGTTTTACTTTTTGGGTGAAGACAACATTGATCAAGTGTATATAAAAGGAAACCCACTCCGATAGAAGTGGGTTCAAAAACACTGATACGAAATACTATATCTTGGTAATCTTAAATTCTGTTCGACGATTGGCTTGATGCTGCTCTTCCGTGCAAGGGACTACATTCTTCCCTTCACATTCACATTGATTTACCAAATTCATTTCCCCGTAACCACGGCCATTGATGCGCGAAGGATTGGAGATCTTTCCTTTGATATAATCAGCAGATGACTTGGCGCGCTTGTCAGATAATTTCCTATTTGATTCAGCACTACCGCGGCAATCCGTATGAGATCCCAATTCAATTTGCATGGTAGGATTCTCATTCATAATCGCTACAATTTTATCCAACTCAACAGCAGCATCTGGGCGAATATCTGCCTTTCCCAGGTCAAAATATATTGGCTTAATATCTATCAATTTACCTAAATCTTGACCCACCTCTAACTTCTCCATCTGTAAACTACATTTTTCATTTATAACAAACTCACCTTCGCGATTGATGAGTTCACTATAACTGACATTAAGAGGCAAGTAGCCATTCTTTGAAAGCTGCAGATAATAATTCACTCTTTGATTCCAATCCATTTGATTCAATTCCTTTTCAAACTCCCCTGTTGGATCAGAGGTTAAACTTGTCTTCTCATGTGTTACAACATTTTCCACCTCAACTTTGACATCGCTCAATTTACGATTGGTTGCTGCTTCAGTAATGACTCCCTTCAATGTCACTTCGGGAATTTTTTGCAATTCTAAAGCAACAATTGACTGATGCTCTAAGACCTTGAAATTTTTTCCAGCATTGAAGGACTTGTGCATCGGGTAGTTGCATTCAATAACAACATCTTCCAAATCATTGGCATTTATAGTGGCTTTTCCCAAGCTATCTGTTGTTATCGAAATTGCTTTTCCATCTTTAGATGTAATGCTCAAATTTGCAAGATCTAAGGCTCTACCGAAGTTGTTTGTAACTACAAAGCGCAACTCTTTATCAAATAGCCATGGCCTTAAAATATTAGCAGCATACAAATCATCACTGCCCTTTCCTCCATTCCTGTTAGAAGAGAAAAATCCTTTTTTGGCATCACTTGACATAAAAAAACCAAAATCATCCATATTGGTATTAATTGGAAAACTCATATTCAACACCTGCCAGTGATTATTTCCTTTGGCCTTAGCTACAAAACAATCTAAACCTCCTAATCCCAGATGGCCATCTGATGCAAAAAACAACTGTCCATTCTCATGAATGGAAGGATACATTTCATCACCTTCTGTATTAATGTCATTTCCTAGATTGACTGGATTCGTCCAAACGCCTCTTTCATCTCGTATTGAGTAATAAATATCAGTACCACCAAATCCACCCGGCATATCAGAAACAAAATAAACTACATCACCAGACTTATTCAATGAAGCATGTCCTACAGAAAAGTTAGAACTATTAAATGGAAATGCTGTTGGATTTGACCAATTGCCATTTTCATTTTTCAATTCAAATAACTCCAAGCAAGTAAATCCTTTTTCATCACGCTCTTTGTAATTGTTTCTGGTGTACATGGCAACGCTTCCGTTTCCATTAAATGAAATGGGACCTTCATGAAATTTACCTTTCATCACCTTGGAAAAAGGACGGATATTAACAACATCATCATTTGCTCCCAAATCACCTGCATACAATTCAAGAAAAGGCAATCCATTCCAGTTCCATTTACGTTCTAAAAATTCAATACCTTTCCTGGAAGAGGCAAACACTAGTTGGTTGCCAAAAATTACGGGCGCAAAATCTTGATCTGAAGTATTCAGTGACAATGAACTTACAATATATTGACCATCATCTTTTTGATACTCTTGCAACTCATGAAAACTACTCAATGATCGCAGGATACGGGAGTCATTGGGTAATTTACTATTCGCCTTATTCAACATTAAATAAGCGTCGTCATATTTCTTATTGACCATCAGGCATTGCGCATAATAATAGTAATCTTGACCTGAAGCATCCTGATTATTGCATATCTCTTTCCAAATCTTCTCTGAATCCTTGTAGGCTTCAATCTTATAATAACTAACAGCCAACTTACGCAGTAAAACAGTGGATTTATCGTCGACTTTCAAATAGCTCGCTATGGCCTTGCGATAAGAGAAGACTTCAAAACTTGTATTACCCTTTTTCTCCCATTTACTTTGACCACTAGATTCCAGAGCAATCACTCCAAGAATCATCAACAACAATAGATTAATTTTTCTCATTTCCGAAGAATTTTAAAAGTAGCGTGGTGATTTGATTTTAGCCACTTGCTTGTAAGTAAGCTCATAACGCAAGACAACTTCGTGACTGCCTGATCTTCCTGAATGTTGACCCAAAGCATAAGACCAATCATAAGCATAACCAACCTGTAAATTTTCACTAAAATTAAAGCCCAACATTGCACCTAAAGCATCGCCACTTCGTGAGGAAACGCCTGTCCAAAATTTGTCATAAAAAACAAACATTGCTGTAGCGTCCAATTGAGCCGGAGCTCCAGGGACTGTTTTAACCATTATAGATGGCTTGAA
>JBEISW010000067.1:0-9691 GCA_040375215.1 Crocinitomicaceae bacterium
AAGATTGGAACATGGATTTAATTGCAGACCTGATTTGGTTGCCGTGGACAATCCCAATAATCCCCGAAATTACATTGGTAAATTTTGGGTAGACAGCGCAACCCATGACCCTGAATTGTTGCACTACATTTTAAAAAAGCAAGGAAAAGAAAAAGTAGCTTTAGGGACAGATTACCCTTTCCCTTTGGGTGATTTGGAAATTGGAAAGTTCATATTGGATATGGGATTGGATCAAGACACCATCAACTGGATGTACCACGGCTCAGCCCTTGAGTGGTTAGGTATGAGAAAAGAAGATTTTATTTGATTGAAATCGGAATTTCAGTTTTGTTTCCTGCAAAATCTTCCAACTGAATCTTCAAAACATCGGCTTTCAATGCTGCTGTTTTTTTTGTATCCCAGTACAACATGTTTGATTTCTGATCAAAACCCAACATTATCCAAATATTGTCCTTTGTCAAGGCATTGTAACGCTTAATTCCACTCAAATTATCCATCACCAATAGGCTGCCCTTTTCTCGATCAATAAGAACCACTTTTGGTGCATCTGTATCTTCTAATAAAAAATACTGCCCGGATTTAGTAACGCCAATGCCATCCTGTTCTTTGCTCCAACCCAACCATGATCCTTCTTCATTCAACTTCACCAAACCCATTTTAGCTTTGATACTATCTGGCATATCCCTCCAGTATTTGGATGTGTTGCTCAGATAAATCTTCTGGGCAAAAGCTGATGGCGGTGTAATAGAAAACAACAGACTATCCACCTTGAATTGCCCATCTTCCACCCTTCTTTTCATTCTGTACTGCAAATTCAAAGGTGTGTCTTCATACAGCGCATTGGGTGGAATTGTCAATGCCCAATCTTCTGTCTTCAGCAACCCACCTTGCTCCCATGAGATAACATCAACTGGAGTTGATTGGGTTCGCTCATCCTTTTTCTTTTTAATGAATGCAAAAACACAAGTGGCATTTCCACTGAAATCGGTGGCCAAACAAGTAATGGCGTGCACCATGGTATCCTTGATGTGCACCCAACCATCCTTTTCCAAATAGATAAAAGGGTACTGCGGCGCGTTGGGCAATTTGTAACAACGGTGCACATTGGCTTTTTGCGCGGACCACTCTGGATAAAACACATGTGCATTTACATCCTTGGTCTGATTAAAATCAAGAGAATCGAATAACAGTTCGGAAATGATATTTCCGTCCAGAAGGGTGATGATCTGTTTGACTCCTGTTGGATGATTGACATCCAAAACAAAGTCTTTCACTTGCAAGGCTACCCCAAAAGTGTCTGGCACCTCATACAGAGTATCCTCTCTTCCGTATGATTCACCAGCAAAATGAAAATCCAAACGCTGGACATTGTCAAAAGCTCCCTTTGGAATAAAACTCATGTGCTCAATGAGCGGCCGAGAAATGTCCTCAACTTTGAATCCAAACAATGAAGGGTCAATGGTTTTTTCAGTGAACTGATTTCTGATTTCAAAATGGAGATGAGGTCCTCCACTCGATCCTGAGTTACCCGATTTACCTATTTCCGCGCCACGAACAATATGAAATTGATTGGGTTCAAAAGTGATATCTAACTCAAAAGACTGTTTCTCGTATTGCAAACGATACACCTCATCAGCCAATGAATTTTTGAATTGAGACAAATGACCATAGACTGAAACCAAATGATGTTGCGGATGGGTAATGTAAATCGCATTCCCATATCCTTTGGCTGATACTTTTACTCTGGACACATATCCATCAGCAATGGACATCACCTTCAAACCTTCTTTTTCTTGGGTTTGGATGTCCCAACCTGAATGAAAATGATTGCTGCGCAATTCAGCGAAACTACCGGATAAAGAAACGGGGATTTCCAATGGCGAAGAAAAATCATTGGGGAACTTTTGGCCGCAGATATCGCCTGGAAACCTCAAAAGAAGTGAAATCATGAAAACACTGCTCCAAATTAAAATCCTATTCATCGATGGCAATTTAGAAAAACTTGTTGAGAAATTGATGCGGAGAATGAAAAACCTTATCGGAATTGAACTACATTTGGTGTGCGATAGAACATGTGAAAATGAATCCAGAAACACTATTTGTACAACTTGAAGCCAATATTCGCCGGTTGGGTGAACAGAAGAAGCAATTGGAAGAAACCATTGCCAAACAGAAAGGTGAGATGAGTTCTCTTTATACCATTAATAAAGAGCTTCAAGGACAAATAGATGACTTGCGGGAGAGTTTAGAACATGTAAACAATCGACCAGTGTTGAATCAGGAAAAAGATTTGGAACCATTCAAAGCTCAGACCCAGCAGAGGATTCAGGACTTGGTAAAAGAGATAGATGAGTGTATAGCATTAATTAACGCTTGAGATGAATACAGTTTCAGTGAAAGTCAAGATTGCAGGAAGATATTATCCGCTGAACATTCAGCAGGAAGAGGAAGCAACTTTAAGACAAGCGGAAGCCAAGATTCAATCCAACATTGATGCTTTTCAAGAAAAATACGGAGTTAAGGATATGCAAGACTTGTTGGCCATGACATTGTTGCAAATGGCCACCAAATCGCCGCAATATTCACCCTCCACGGACAATTCAACGATCACTCAATTGGAAAAACTCAATGCACTAACAGAATCATTGTTGGTGGAGTAATCCTAATTTTTATCTCTTACCCGCTCTGCAAACCCTCATGAAAGCATGAGGTTAATGTATTATTCACTAAAACCATAAAACGATGGATCTAATGATTCTTGTGGGTATTGTTGCAGGACTTGTTATCGGCTTTGCCGGAGCTTGGTTCGTTTTCAACAGTGTCCTAAAAACCAGAAAAGAAAGCCTTGTCTCCGAGGCCATGAAAGAAGGAGAAACAATTAAAGAGAAAAAAATTCTTCAGGCCAAGGAGCGTTTTTTAGAATTAAAATCTCAACATGAGAAAGAAGTCAATGATCGCAACCATAAAGTGAAGCAATCTGAAGACAAAATCCGCAACCGAGAAAAAGAATTAGCCCAACAAACTGAGCAGCTAAAGAAGAAGGACAAGGAGATTGAAACGCAAAGAGAACAATTGAACAAACAATTGGAGCTCACGCAAAAAAAGCAATCTGAATTGGACAAAAACAATCAGAAAGCAGTATCACTTTTAGAGGACTTGAGCAAAATGACTGCTGATCAGGCCAAGAACACCTTGATGGAGCAGTTAAAAGAAGATGCGCGCAATGCAGCAGCGGGGCAAATTCAGGCCATCATTGATGAAGCCAAATTAAAAGCCAATCAAGACGCTAAAAAAATCATCATACAAACCATACAACGCACTGCTGTTGAGCATGCCGTTGAAAACAGTGTCTCTGTTTTCAACATTGAGAATGACGAAGTAAAAGGGCGTATCATCGGTCGTGAAGGAAGGAACATCCGTGCTCTGGAAGCAGCAACTGGCGTAGAAATTATTGTAGATGACACCCCAGAGGCCATTGTGCTTTCTTGTTTTGATCCAGTTAGAAGAGAAATTGCCCGTTTGTCATTGCATCAATTGGTAACGGACGGTCGCATTCACCCTGCTCGTGTGGAAGAGGTTGTAGCGAAAGTCAAAAAGAACATTGAAGATGAAATCATGGAAGTGGGTAAACGTACTTGTATTGATTTGGGTATTCATGGCTTGCACAGTGAATTGACAAGAATGGTTGGACGCATGAAATACCGTTCATCCTATGGTCAGAATTTGCTGCAACACTCAAGGGAAGTAGCCAACCTTTGCGCTACCATGGCTAGTGAGTTGGGATTGAACCCTAAGACTGCCAAGCGTGCTGGTTTATTGCATGATATCGGAAAAGTTCCAGATGATGAGAGTGAATTGCCGCATGCTATATTGGGAATGAAGCTTGCAGAAAAGTATGGTGAAAAACCAGATGTCTGCAATGCCATTGGTGCTCACCATGACGAGGTTGAAATGAAGTTCATGTTGTCACCTATTATTCAAGTTTGTGATGCCATCTCTGGTGCTCGTCCCGGTGCGCGAAGAGAGGTTGTTGAAGCCTACATTCAACGTTTGCGTGACCTTGAGAACATGGCGATGGAATATCCTGGAGTGAGCAAAAGTTTTGCGATTCAAGCGGGACGTGAGCTGCGTGTAATGGTAGAAGCTGATAAAGTTTCTGATGATCAAAGTGATGCTTTGGCGTTGAGCTTGGCCAACCGCATTGAAACTGAAATGACCTACCCTGGTCAAGTTCGCGTTACGGTCATTAGAGAAAAAAGAGCTGTCGGCGTAGCACGATAATTCATTGCGAGATATGTCTGTTTATAAGCCCCCTTGTGGGGCTTTTTTCATATAAATTATGTTCGTCTTTTTCGAGAAAATTCAATCTCTGACTGGGTGAGAAATGGAATAAACAACACATGCCTTATGTGTGTGCCATCATGCGCTCAAAGGATTTTTTTCTTTGCTGTATGAAGACACAACCAACCTTTTGGCTTTATTTCAGCAGAACAGAAAGACAAGCATTGACACTGCTTGCCTTTTTCTTTGTTATTCAGATTTGTACTCGCATTTGGATCATCCCAAAATATTATCCCGTACATCCACCCCATTGGAAATCATTGCAATTGGTGGATACATTGGACCACAAAACCAAAGAAATAATAACAGCCTACCTGTATGATTCCACGCTGGAAAAAACAGCTATACCTGTTGTTTTAGAGATCAATCAGGCAGACAGCGCTCAGCTTGAGAAGCTACCCATGATAGGAGGATTCCTTGCCAAACAGATTGTTGCTTACCGAGAGGCACTTGGTGGATATTACTCATTGACCCAATTGCTGGAAATCAAATACCTCAAGGAAGATACTTGGGAAAAACTTCACGGCCAATGGGCTTGTAATGGAAAAGTAAAGACAATTCAGATCAATACAGCCGATTTAGAAACCTTAGCCAAACACCCCTATTTGCAATGGACACAAGCGAAAAGAATAATACACTACAGACAAGCTCACGGCCCATTCACAACGAAGGATGAAATTAAAATGGCCAAAGCCATTCCGGACTCCATGTGGACTAGGATTATCCCCTATCTTGCGGTGGATAGCCTAACACGATGAATCTACAAGAAGAAATAAAAAAAACCGTCATTGACGTACCCAATTTTCCCAAGCCAGGAATCATTTTCAAAGACATCACCCCCATTTTTGCCCATCCCGAATTGAGCAGAGCGCTCATCGATCATGCCGTTTCGCTGATTGAACCCCTTCAAGTGGATGTTATTGTGGGTCTTGAGAGTCGTGGTTTTCCGCTTGGCTTTGCAATTGCCTTGGCTATGAATAAGCCTTTTGTTATGATTAGAAAACGCGGAAAGCTGCCGAGACCTACCCATCAAGTATCCTATGATTTAGAGTATGGATCGGCTGCGATGGAAATTCAAATCGGAGACATTAAGCCAGGTCAACGCGTCTATGTTCACGATGACTTATTGGCAACAGGTGGCACCGCCAATGCTGCGGCACAACTGGTTCAACAATCAGGAGGAGTATTGGTAGGCATGGGGTTTTTGATGGAGCTCGCATTTCTAAATGGAAAAGAAAATTTAATGATGTATCAAGTTCCTCTGCATACCTTTGCGCAACTTTAATGAAATGAAAATTTCAATGACAAATTTTCGAAAACATGAATTTTAATAGATCTGAAAATGAGCAAATGATTGCGCAAATGGTGCGTGATTTTGCAGAAAAAGAAATTCGTCCCCACGTTATGGAGTGGGATGAAAGTCAAACCTTCCCTCGACCCCTATTTGAGAAAATGGGACAATTGGGGCTTATGGGGATGTTGGTTCCTGAACAATACGGAGGAGCTGGACTGGGATACTTTGAGTACAAAACAGCCATTGAAGAAGTGGCAAAAGTTTGTGGTTCAATAGGACTCAGCATGGCTGCGCATAACTCACTTTGCACCAATCATATTTTAGAATTTGGCTCAGAGGAGCAAAAGCAAAAGTACCTACCCAAATTGGCGACAGGTGAATGGATTGGAGCTTGGGGATTGACTGAAGCCAATACAGGCAGCGATGCCATGCGCATGAAATGCACTGCAGTGAAAGATGGTGAATATTGGGTTATCAATGGGACCAAGAACTGGATTACCCATGGCATTACAGGCGATGTGGCACTTGTGCTCGTGAGAACAGGAGAGTTGCTTGATTCACGCGGGATCACCGCCTTTATCATTGAGCGTGGAACGCCAGGATTCTCAGGCGGTAAAAAAGAAAATAAATTGGGTATGCGCGCTTCAGAAACGGCTGAGCTCATTTTTGACAATTGCCGTGTGCATGAAAGTCAAATCTGTGGTCAATTGGGAGATGGATTTGTGCAAGCCATGAAGATATTAGATGGTGGAAGAATTTCCATCGGTTCATTAGCGCTAGGTATTGCCAAAGGAGCCATGGATGCCGCAGTGAAATATTCTAAAGAGCGCGAGCAATTTGGACAACCCATTGCGCAATTCCAAGCCATTGCCTTCAAATTGGCTGACATGGCTACTGAAATTGAAGCAGCAGAAATGTTGTTACTAGAATCATGTCACTTAAAAAACACCAAACAAAAAGTTACCACCGTTGGCGCTATGGCCAAGTATTACGCATCAGAAGTAAGTGTGCGTGTGGCTACTGAAGCTGTGCAGATATTTGGTGGATACGGATACACAAAAGATTTCCCCGTGGAGAAATTCTATCGTGATTCTAAACTTTGCACCATCGGAGAAGGGACATCAGAAATTCAGAAATTGGTTATTAGTCGAGAAATACTGAAGTAAACTTTACGGATTTATCAATAGTTCCCATTGGCCCGAAAGGGCCAATGTCATTTTCAAACCATCTTGATCTAGATTTAAATTTTTGACGGTGGCATGCTGAAATGCACCTTTTACCCCCAACTTTTCATTTTGGATTGTGGCTGCCTTTTCATTGACTTCTAACACAACATTGCTGAGCATAGATTGCAAGGGAATCTGATTATAACGATCATCTCTCCATTTGCGCTGCATCAATTCCCAGCCTATCCCTGCTTCCATGATTTTGTTCTTAAAACCCAAATCAAAATCCATCTCTTCCAAAATCAAATACTGACCTTGACCGTCCAAAACAGGTTTGGCTTTTAGTTCAAAACGAACATTTTTCCTTTTGGCTTTGTTCGATTGAATATCAGCCACTCCTTCTACCTTCATCCATCCCGGCTCATGCTTAGAAACTTTTATTTCTTGAAGCAACACATACTCATCTTGTCCATTCAAAGCCATCGATTTACCCTCCCATTGGGTTTGAACAATGTGTTGAATCGCATCCCAAGTCAATGATAAATCCAATTCCCAAGGAACTTGCTTTTGATCTTTTACATACTGAAATATCGGCAAGGGAACTTCACCTTTTACAGGTGCATTTGACCAAGTCAATTGCGTTTCCAACCCCACAAGCGTAACCAACCTTTTGTCTTTTAATGCTACAGGACTCATGGTGATCGTTTGAGGGTTAATAAGCAAATATTCATTTCCCTTTAACTGAATGCCCTTGTTCAAAGCTTGAAGAGTGGATTGATAAGGAGTCAATATGTTTAGCTTATTCATTTGTTGGTCACTCGACTGAAGCGCACTTGCAATGGCTTTTTCAAATTCTTGCTGAACCAATTTGGTAAAATCCATTTTGAGAAAAGTAAACTCACAAGGATCCAATGCCTTTAATTTCAAAGTCTCCGATCTCGTCTTAAGCCTAAAATCAGCACCGATGGACCAGATGATTTTCCCTACCCAATGCATTCTTCTGGCATTCTCATTTTGCACACCACAAGAAAATGGAAGGGCAGGTGATTTGCATTGTCCATCAAAACAAAGCGGACAATAGTTTCCTTCAATGCCATAAGAAAGATACATATCAAAATAAAGGGTATTGCCCTCGGGTTTGAGATGGATGCTATCACGTGACACGGTATACTTGATTTGCGGCTCACCGCAACCTCGCTGATCAAAAGCTGGCCATGTAGCATTCTTGAATTGCCAAGGTATAGACTCGTTCACCTTCTTTTCGACCTTGGCTATAGAAACAGATACGGGCAAAGTGAGATACGCAGATTTCAAATGGCCCCATTGAACAGTTGTCGCAGTCTCCTCTGTCAGGGTTTTGGTTGATTGACAAGAGAGGAGTAGAGAAACAATCACCAAATAAAAAAAGCCGCGTAAGTTCATTATGCAAAAATGAAGGAATCTCAAAGAAATACCCTCAACCAATTGCTAAAAAATCACTAACTTTATGGTATGGCGCTCAATGGGGTTTTTTCCTGGTTCATTACCAAAAGGGTTCATCAAATTGACTTGTTCAAGAAACATCCCATTGAGGTGCAAGAAGAACTATTGTCCTATTTGATAGAGGAATCTGGCGCTACTCGTTTTGGCTTTGAACACAACTTTCAAAAAATAAAAAACGCAGATGATTTCAGAAAAAATGTACCCATCAGAAGTTATGAAGCCTTCCGACCCTACATTGATTTAATCAAAGACGGAGAGGAAAAAGTATCTTGGGACACCAAGGTCAAATGGTTTGCCAAAAGCAGCGGAACAACGGACAATCAGAGCAAATACATTCCAGTAACTGCTGAATCTTTGGAAGAGTGTCATTACAAGGGCGGTAAGGATTTACTTTCCTTGTACTACTATCTCAACCCCCAAGCCAGATTATACGATGGCAAAACATTGGTGGTAGGTGGCGCTTCCAAAATTTCCAACGACCATTCAGGGAAATTAATTGGAGACTTATCGGCCATCATCATTGATAATCTTCCCATTTGGGTGGAAAGCAAGCGAACTCCAGCCAAGGACATTGCGCTCATGGACAACTGGGAAGAGAAATTAGAAGCCATGGCATTGGCCACCATGAATGATAATGTGACCAATATTGCTGGAGTACCAAGTTGGACAATGCTTTTATTGCAGCGCATTTGCGAGAAAAAAAAGGTGAAAACCATCAAGGAAGTATGGCCCAACTTAGAATTGTACATGCACGGGGGAATTAGTTTCCTTCCCTATAGAAAACAATTTGACGCCATTATGGGAGAACCCATACACTATATGGAAACCTATAATGCAAGTGAAGGTTTCTTTGGCATTCAGGATGAATTGGGCAGCAATGAAATGTTGCTCATGTTAGATTATGGAATCTATTACGAATTTATACCCGCGGAAGATTGGTTCTCAGAACATCCCCAGGCCATTGGCCTTGTAGATGTTGAGCTGGGGAAAAATTACGCTGTTGTCATCAGTACCAACGGAGGATTATGGCGTTACATGATTGGAGATACCATTCGTTTCACTTCCACATTTCCTTTTCGATTTCAAATTAGCGGAAGGACCAAGCAATACATCAATATTGCTGGTGAAGAACTTATTGTAGAAAATGCAGAAAGTGCGCTCAATAAAACTTGCCAAGACCACAATTGTCAAGTAACGGAATTTACAGTCGGTCCGATAATAACATCTGACAAAAGCCAAATTGCCCAGCACCATTGGATGATTGAATTCTTGCATGAGCCACAAAATTTATCTCAATTTTCGCAAGATCTTGATCAAAACTTACAGCAAATCAATTCTGATTATGAAGCCAAGCGCAAAGGGAATTTGAATTTACTTTCTTTGCAAATTGAGACCTTACCAACCAACA
>JBEISW010000337.1:0-2278 GCA_040375215.1 Crocinitomicaceae bacterium
CCCTGCTGTTCCCTTCAATCAGATTGCAAATTGCACAAGCAGTGCTGACATTGGCTTTAATATGGCACAAAACAACTGTCTTAACCATCAATACTGCCTTCCCAACAAATTGTTTGAATACATACAATGTGGATTACCCATCATCAGCAACGATCTTGAAGATTGCAGAAATTTGATCAATCAATACCGTATTGGAGTTATAATACAAGAGTATAGTATCAATGGCGTTAACAAGGCAATTGATGAGTTTTTAAATAGTGATTTTCACCAATTAATGGAAAATACCAAGAAAGCAAAAGAAGAGTTAGAATGGGAAAAAGAAAAAACCAAATTGGAATCCTTGTACAATGAATTGCTTTGAGCGTTGAATATCATTGAATGAAACTAAATAATGGGATAAAATCAACTTCAAAAATGGCTGCATCCAGCATCATTGGGCAGTTAATCACCTATTTAACAATGCCCATTCTTGCCAGAATATTTGATCCACATGCATTTTCCCTTTATGCCGATTTCTTTGCTTGGGTAATTCCATTATCAGTGTTAAATACACTTCGAGTTGAATACGCAATCCCATCCTATTCAAAAAAAACAGAACAATTTAGAACAGCTTACGATGCCATAATCATCAGCTTAATCAACACGATTATATTCACGATACCGTTTATATTCTATGTCTTGATTTCATCAGATAGCTTATGGTATTATGCATTCATCCCTGCAGCCGCGCTCTTAAACTCAATGCCTCAAGTTTTATTTTTCTTGGTCACCAAGCAATTAAAAACCAATCAAACAGGACTCTATAGAATCATCAATAGTTTGGCCAATCAATTACTCAGCATTGCATTTGGATTACTACTGAGGGATGTGATTGGCCTGATTCTGGGGTTTATCATTGGACAGTTCATCGGGATGCTTGTTTTGTGTTACGGACAAGTTCATTTGATATGGGAGCAAAAAAGTAAATTTTCGCCGCATCTTTTTCTAAAACAATACAAGGAATTCATTCTATTCAACACCCCGATGGGGGTGATGGAGGTGCTTCAAATCAGTTCAATAATTCTTCTAATCAGCTACTATTTTGGAGATCCCTTTCCTGGATATTTTTATCTAACTTGGAGGGTGCTTCAGGCGCCAATTAATCTAATCAGCAACAATGCCTATCTTGTCAATTATCATCATTGTTCAGAGTTTAAAATAAAAAGTTTGCCCTACAACAAATTGATTATTGATCAATTCAAAATTCTCTTTGGTATTGCTATCATTATTTCATTTGTCATATTTCTTTTTGGTAATGAAATATTCTCCCTTTTATTAGGAGACAACTTCTCTTATTCTGGACAATTGGCAGGTAATCTTGTAATACTCTTCTCGATGCAATTCGCGATTAATCCATTCTCTTTCGTTGCCATTTTGGAAAATAAACAACGCGAACTTTTGATTAGGTACGGGACTCAATTCCTTTTGAACACGCTTTGCTTTGTTGTATTAGCCAATTTAAATTTCAACATAGAAATAACACTCACCACCTTCTCAGTTTTAGGCGCCATTTTCCATGCTTACAACTTTTACTGGTACTTCAAACTCGCTAGAAATGAACAGTAAAAAAAACATTTGGTTTATCTCACAATATGCAGGTGGCCCCGGCATTGGAATGCAATACCGACAATTCTTATTTTGCAGTAATCTCATCAATAAAGGACATAATGCATCGGTCATAAGTTCTACCTTCTCACATTTATTCAATCAATTCCCTATTCAAGGCGGGCAGTCACTTGATAACGTTTACTACCATTTTATAAAAACTCCAAAATATAAAAAATCCATATCCATTGGAAGATTTTGGAACATGTTGGTCTTCGCAATCAAAGTTTACTTTTTGAATGATGAAAAATTAGGAAAACCAGATTTAATTGTGGTTTCATCGCCTTCTATGCTTCCTATCATAGCAGCTTTAAAATGGAAAAAAAAATACAACTGCAAAGTCTTCTTTGAGGTGAGAGACATATGGCCATTAACACTGCAAGAGCTTGGCAATTTATCTAGTTTCCATCCATTGGTTATGTTCATGCGTTACTTTGAAAAACTAGCCTACCGTAAAAGTGACTTAGTCTTGTCACTTCTACCCAATGCTCAAGAACACTTCATATCATCTGGGATGCACTCAAACAATTTCAGATATCTTCCCAACGGCGTTGAGACCACTGAAATTGAAAACACCTCGGCATCATCTCTTTTTCCAGACTTTCCAAAAGACGACTTCATCGTAGGATATGGC
>JBEISW010000264.1:0-3233 GCA_040375215.1 Crocinitomicaceae bacterium
ATCAAATTACTCTAGATAAAATCATTGTTCAACCCCATTATCTGAAGGCATTTGACGAAACCCGCCCCATTAAAGGAATTCCATTTAATGGACAATTTCTGTGGGGAGCAAGTGCCATGCTAACTGTTGAACTTATGCACCTACACCAAGAATATGTATATTTAATGAACGAACAGATCTAAAGCTGGTACAGCATCACAATGAAAATCCAATCCCTCACCCAATATCATCATTGGACCGATGAACGCCTGATGGAGGCCTTGGCCAAAAAGGAGCATCGTGCTTTTGAAGTTTTATACAGTCGCTATTCAAAGCCTGTATTCGGTTATTTCTATCGCATGCTTTGGAAAAATAGAGAACTGGCCAATGACTTCACGCAAGATTTGTTCACTAAAGTCATCACCTACGCTCCCCAGTTTGACACCAAGCGACCCTTTAAAACTTGGATGTACAGCATGGCCAATAACTTATGTAAAAATGAATATGCCAAGGCAGAGGTAAGAAGCAAGGCCATTATGGAAGTACCAACCAAACAGCAATCAGAAAGCATTCAAAACATGGATTTGGCTCAGTTCAAATTAAAGCTCAAGCAACTGATTCATGACCTTGACCCCATCAAGAAAGAAACCATTGAGCTGCGTTTTTTTCAGGAGCTGAGTGTGCCTGAAATTGCCAATGCCATGGCAGTTAGTGAGGGGACGGTGAAATCTCGAATATTTTACATTTTAAAAGATTTCCAAAGAGAGCTGGCTGTTTTCAAAGAGATATTGGGCATTATTTTATTCACTATTATTTTCAGATAAATGGGAGCAAAACAATACATCAGTGAAGATTTTGAAACACTATTGATTCAAAAATCATTTGAGCAATTGCTGCCAGAAGAAAAAACTTTTGTGTTGCAGCATGTTCAAGGACAAGAAGAATATGACCAATTGCGCCAATTGTTTTTTCAAGTCATTGAATTGGGGCAAGAAAACGACGATTTGGTTCCCGATCCAAAGGTGAAGCAACATCTGGATAAGCTGTTTGAAGACAAAAACAACAATTCGGTTCCTTGGTATCGGCAACCGCTTTTTTGGTCGGGAATATCTGGAATAGCTGCCCTTTTTGTTTTTGCATTCTTCTGGCTGAATCGACAGGAGGATTCACCACACCTAATGGCTGACAATCAAATTGTTCTGAAAGAGAAATCAAACAAAGCAGAGCTAGATTCCATGCAAGAAGATCCTGGTCCTCAAAAGGATCAAATACAATCTGTATCCCCTGAAGCTAACATCACTGTTGAGGAAAGCGAAGTATCCATTTCGAATGCAGATGATATTCCGATGATAAGGATGCAGGAAATGCCAACAATGGACAACGTATCTGAAGTAAAAGATCAAGATTTTGCAACAGTCACTTCATCTGATGAACAGCTTAATCACCCGGGCATATTTGAAGAAAAAACAAAAGTTTTAGGGATTGCTCAATACAAAAAAGGCAATGATATTTTGGTGGCTGAGTTACAATCCATCATGAAAGAAATACAACCAGAAAAAAACCAAAAAAGCAAAACGAACAGTGAGGAAACAACGACATTAAAAAAAGAAGCCGATGCTAAAAATGTAACATCTGATGTGTTCATCAGCGGTAAATATTTTTTCAAAATCACTGTGAATGAACAAGGTAAGTTGCAGGACATTGTCATACTTAGGAGTCCCAATCCCGGATCTGATTATGACAAAAAAATATTGAAACAAATGAAGAAACAAATTGGGCCTTTTCAATCCATAGAAATCGATGGTAAAGCTGTAGTTTCTGAAAATATAATCCCTGTTCATGTCGATTTTGAATAATGGTCAAATTTGAATTAACATTCCTTATCAGGATGGGCGTTGTGAAATATTCGTTGGATTTTTACCTTCGCCAAAATCAAATGCAAAAACCATGAAGAAGTATTATTTTTTGATGTTCATGATCTGCCTCAGCGCATTGGTCATTGCGCAATCCAAAGTGCAAGTTAGAATCAAGAAAGAAGTGAATGGTAAAGTACAAGTGGAGACCAAAGATTTTATTCTGCAACCAGGACAGGACCTGAACGATGCGCTTATCGAAAATGGAATTGATAAATCTGGTGCACAAGAATTTTCCATTTCGATTGAGGAAAACAATTTTAATGGGAATACAGTACCCCGTTCTAACGTCCCATTTGACATGTTCTCGCAAATCCCTTTTGAGCAAATGCCATCCCATTCGCAGAACAAGCCTTACCTTGGAATAACACTGAAAAACGACGAGGAATTCCCTATCATCACAGACATTCAACGTCAATCCCCCGCCGACCATGCGGACCTAAGAATAGGTGATCAAATACTCAAGATAGACAATGAAAAAATGGAATCCGCACAAGATGTTGTGGCCTACATTCAAACAAAACAACCACAGAATGAAGTTGTCCTAAAAATCAAAAGAAACAACAAGTCGATAAAGGTGAACGTCATTTTAGCCGTTCTTCCCAATCCTGGGTTCTCATTTCCCTTTGATCCCAATGCACCCATTTTGAATTTCCAACCGATGGACATTGACAGTTTGTTTGAATCGCCCAAAGCCTTTTTGGGAGTTGTACCCAGCAATGACATTGAAGAAGAATCGGGCGTAAAAGTTGATAGCGTATTGATGGGTAGCAGCGCTTCCAATATGGGGATTCAGAAAGGAGACATCATCATTGCCATCAACGGAAATGCTGTTGCTGACTTTGAAGGATTGCGCGCTCTAGTTGGTCAAGCCAAACCAGGGACACCCTGTGAAGCTACAGTTATTAGGAATGGGAAAACAGAAGTTTTAGAAGGTGTTTTTGGATCTAAAAACATGATCATCAAGGATGGCTATCGCATCTATCAAAATGACAAGGGATTGGATGATCAAGGAAACATCAATTTGGATTTTGAGTTGGATTGGAACAATGGGATGTTGGACAGTCTCTTCACCAAGGAAATCAGCATCAACATGGATACCCCGTCTCCGCAACTGGTTATTAAAAACTATTCTCCTGAACAATTAAAAAGCATGGGTAAATCACCTGGAGAATTGGAACAAATCTCATACATCCCCAATAGCGATGCTAAAGTTTTAGATCTACAATTTTCACAAACCAAACCATTCACTTATCGCGTAATCATTGAAGATTCCAACGAAGGTATTTTGTACTCTGACGAAAGACTAAAACCCGTAACGGAATGCAAGAAATCGATTTC
>JBEISW010000015.1:0-17828 GCA_040375215.1 Crocinitomicaceae bacterium
GTTGATCACCCCAAGGACACTGTAGAATCCAAACACTATTCAAACGGAAGTGAATGGTATATTCATTTGGAAAAAGAGAACGTCAGTTATCAAACAGAGTACTATTTCAATCACAATAAGAAATGGGAGATGATCCAATTTAGAAACGCAGATAAAGGAGTATATACAGAATGGACAGATCAAGGGGACACCATCAAAAAGGAAACAAGATTAGCCAATAGCCGATACATACAGGAATTTGAAAATGGTGCATTAAAAAGGAAGTATACCCGAAATCAAAATGGCATCAATGGAGAATTTTTAGAGCGGGTACAAGACATGTGGATTGTACATACATACAACAACGGAATAAGAACCATCGAAATACTTCCCATAGCCCTTTCTTATCCGAACGCAGACGAGGAATTCAAGAAGATCAATCTTCCATACCTAGAGGAAAACACATTGAACCTTCCCTTAAAACATTACAATGATTTAAACAACAAAGACAAAAACTTCATCGTCGCCCACTGCAAAAAATTCAATGATTTTTTGCAATCACATCACCTCAAGAGAGAAGATCTTGCAATTGGTTTTGGAAGATCAGAAAACTGGACGATTTTAGAAATAAAGACTTTCATGGGCAGTCCAGTCAATATCGTATTTTACGACAACGACTATTATGAATTCTTGAATCGAACATCCAATTGGTCTGCTATTCCAACGTGGCAAGAAGGCGCCAGTTTCAAATGGAATTGATGTGATTTTCCAGTTCAAAATCCTTAATGATTTGATCACTCCAATAAATGGCGTTTCTTGACCAAAGATTAAGGGCATCCAAACGTTCCTCCTCAGTGGGAGGATAAATACCTTTCAAAAATATTGTCTTTCGAGACAACTGAGCTACGGCAATTCCCGTAGCCACGGAAACATTTAAACTTTGAGAAAAACCTGACATGGGAATCACTACTTGCACATCAGCCAATTCTCTGGCAGCATCAGAAATACCTGTAAGCTCAGTTCCCATCACCAAAGCCACTGGACGTTGTGGGTGGTAATCTTCAATATCAATAGCATTGGGCGAAAAATCAGTCACCACCAACTCAAAACCTTTTGACTTTAAGGACAACATCATTTCTCTTGGATCTTTACTTCTTTGAATATCCATCCAATCCATGGCTCCCTTAGAAATTTTCCTATTCATCTCCCAGGGATGCTCATCTTCCAACACATGCAGATAATGCACTCCCAAAGCATCTGCAGATCGCACAATAGCACTGGCATTTAAAGATTGATAAATATTCTCCAAAACCAAGTGCAGGCAGGTGTTGCGCTGATTCCACACTTGCTCAAACTTCTCCTGTTTTTCAGCCGTCAGTACAGCACAGAACTTTTGATACAATAATTTTTTCTGATCCAATGTCATGATTCCGGTATAAAAAAAAAGCCGCTCCTGAAGGAACGGCTTTTCGGCTTTGAAAAGAATTAAACTTTTGCAGCCAATTCAGAACCAGCTTTGAAACGTACAACGTTCTTAGCTTTGATTTTGATTTCTTTACCAGTCTGTGGGTTACGACCGATACGAGCAGCACGCTTAGTAACGCTGAAAGAACCGAAACCTACTAAACCGATACGGTCGCCTTTTTTCAAAGCTTTAGTAGTTACTTCGATGAAACCTTCCAATGCTTTCTTAGCATCAGCCTTTGACAACTTCGCTGAACCAGCGATAGCGTCGATCAATTCTGCTTTGTTCATTTTAATTTGTTTTTTTAGGTTAATAATGTTGAACAAGACAAATGTAAAAGCAGAAAATCCTGAATCGCAAGTATATCAAGCCTTTTGGGGTGATTTTGTTGAAAAATGTCTGTTTTTGTTCATAACCATGAAGGATATATGCTGAAAACCCTTGATTTTAGGGCTTTTCAGACCTGCCATTCTTATTGTCCACATCCTCAATGGATAAGCCTTTACTTTGCAAGATGCAAGAAAAAGGACTTTCCATACGCTATCAAGACCTTCTCAAAGTTTCACTTCCCATGAGCTTGGGAGCGTTTGTTCAATTCTTTGTTGTATTTACAGACAACTACTTTGCGGCTCAATTGGACGGCAAAGCCATGAGTGGCGTTTCTTACATAGGGCTTGCGTATATAACACTGGCCATGATCACTACAGGCATCGCCAGCGCCATTCAAATCATTGTAGCGCGCAGAATGGGTGAGCAACAATGGGCCATCATTCCGTCTGTGGTAAACAATGGTATCTTTTTAGGTCTTGTGATTGCGCTTATTCAGTTTATTGCGCTATACTTTTTTGGACCAATATTCATTGAATCTTTCATCATTGATCCAGACATTAAAAACTACATGCTTGAATTCTCCTCTATTCGTTCTTGGGGATTTTGGATCTACACACCTACCATGCTTTTGCAGGCATATTGGACTGGCGTAGCCAAAACAAAAGTGGTTTTTAGTACAATGCTCATCACCTCCATTGGCAATATGATATTGGCTTATGTTCTCATTTTTGGAAAAGGTCCTTTTTCACCGATGGGCGTAAGCGGGGCGGCATGGGCCACACTCAGTGCAGAATGTTTGGCCTTTGTTTTTCTTTTTGGATACACATTTTTAAAAAACCCTGTCATCATTAGACAGTTAACCAAACCGGTCTTGACCTACACACGATCTATCTTGCAATTGGGGACACCCATTGTTTTGCAATTGCTCATTGCATTGGGTGTTTGGTTGGCTTTCTATACAATGGTTGAGTCAAGAGGACCACAGTCTTTGCAATCAGCCTTTATTGTTCGAAACATGTACATGCTTGCTTGGGTAAGCGTTATGGGCTTCTCCTCGGCCATGAGAACCTATACCAGTGCACTCATTGCAGAAAACAGAATTCCTGATCTAAAAAACCTTTTCTTCAAAATAGCCTCATTCAATTTCATCGGAGTACTTATTCTTAGTCATGGACTCTGGCTATATCCCGATTGGATCAGCCATCAATTCACGCAAGATTCAACCACCATAAGATATACTGTAGACACCATGAAACTCATTGTCCCTGCAATGTTGATTTATAGTTTTACCTCAATCCTATTGGCTTGGGTTGAAGGCAGCGGAGCCACGGTAGCAGGATTCTGGATAGAAGTGGTAACCTCCTTCATCTATATCATCAGCATTTACATCATGGTGCATTACACGCAATGGGAAGTCAGCCTCCTCTGGCTTTCAGATTATGTGTACTTCATCGTCATGGGCGTTTGCTCTGGACTCTATCTCATCTATGGTCAATGGCGCTTGAATAAGTTATAAACATCAACATAAAGTTGAAAAAACTCCAATACGCAAGGCTTAAATTTGTTGGAGACATTATTACCAAGGCATGTACATTATTTTCGATACGGAAACCACTGGTCTTCCTCAAAACTACAACGCACCCATCACGGACACCCAGAATTGGCCCAGGGTAGTTCAACTCGCATGGCAACTGCACAAAGACGATGGCACATTGATCTCTGCGCAAAACGTTGTAGTAAAGCCAGAGGGTTTCAGCATTCCTTTCAATGCTGTCAAAGTCCATGGAATTTCTACCGAAAAGGCACATGAAATTGGCATCTCTCTTCAAGATGCATTAATCAGATTTATAGAAGATGTTCAGCATGCCAAATATGTCGTAGGCCATAATATCGATTTTGATATCAAAGTTGTTGGTTGTGAAATTTTTCGTCAAAACATCAATTTTGACTTGTTATCCATTTTGTCTTTGGATACAAAGGAAAAAGGAACAGAATTTTGTGCATTACCAGGAGGAAAAGGCGGGAAATTCAAATGGCCCACTTTGGGAGAATTATATTCCAAACTTTTTGGTTCTGAAATGGTAGAGGCGCATGATGCGGCCTATGATGTAGAAGCGACAACCCGCGCCTTCTTCGAAATGCTTCAAAGGCGCATTATCCAGGTACCAGAGTCCTCTACTATCACGCAATACAATTACCAAGCTCCGAAATTAGAAGCAAGCAATTTCAATCAAGCAACAGAGGCCCAATCTGGAGATATTCCAAAGGCATCGACTATTGAAATAGAAGCAGCTGAACAAACCACTTTTGTTCATCTCCACGTTCACTCTCAATTCAGTGTTCTGCAAAGCACATCGGAGATAGGTTCCATTGTGAAAAAAGCGATTGAGCAGGAATCTCCAGCCATTGCCATTACCGAGCATGGTAACATGATGTCGGCCTTTGTTTTTAATCAAGAGGTAGAGAAGTACAACAAGAAAAATGGTACACAACTCAAAGCCATTGTTGGATGTGAACTGAGTATTTGCAAAAACAGATTGAACAGAGAAACCAAAGATGATGGTTTTCCTGTTGTACTATTAGCCAAAAACAAAAAAGGCTACCACAATCTCGCAAAACTATCCAGCATAGCTTACACAGAAGGGTTTTACTATCTCCCCAGAATAGATAAAGAAACTTTAGAGCAATACAAAGAGGATCTCATTGCCACGACGGGAGGACTTTGGGGGGAGGTTCCCTACCTTATTTTAAATGTTGGAGAAGAACGTGCAGAGGAAGCCTTCATTTGGTGGAAAGAACAATTTGGCGAAGATTTCTATGCTGAGTTGCTCAGGCATGGATTAGAGGAAGAGCATGTAGTGAATGAAACCCTTTTGCGTTTTTGCAAAAAACACGATGTCAAGTATTTTGCTGCCAACAACACCTATTACACAGATAAGAAGGAGGCGCAAGCACAAGACGCCCTGCTGTGCGTAAAAGACGGAGAGTCTTTGGATAAACCTAAAAAGTACATTGGAAAAAGAGGCAGAGAATTTCGATTTGGATTTCCCAATGATGAGTTCTATATCAAGACTCCACAAGAAATGGCCATACTCTTCGCAGACCTTCCGGAGGCCATTGCAGAGACCGTTCGCATAGCGGATAAGTGCGAGTTATACTCACTTGGCCGCAGCATCTTACTCCCTAAATTTGATATCCCAGCTGGGTTCATCGATGCTCAAGACGAAGTGGACGGAGAAAAAAGAGGAGAAAATGCTTTTTTGCGTCATCTCACTTATGAGGGTGCTGTTAAACGCTATGGCGAGATAACACCAGCCATTACAGAGCGTTTGGATTTTGAATTAAAAACCATTGCTCATACGGGATATCCTGGATACTTTTTGATTGTTCAGGATTTTTGCAATAAGGCAAGAGAAATGGGCGTGAGCGTTGGTCCAGGCCGCGGATCTGCCGCAGGATCGGCTGTTGCCTATTGTATTGGAATAACCAATGTGGATCCCATCAAATATGATTTGCTTTTTGAGCGTTTTCTTAATCCAGAACGTGTGAGCATGCCCGATATCGATATTGACTTTGACGATGAAGGAAGAGGCAAAGTCATTGAATATGTTCGGAACAAATATTCAAAAAACGCAGTAGCGCAAATCATCACCTATGGTTCTATGGCAGCAAAGTCAGCTGTTCGAGATTCTGGACGTGTGATGGGTTTACCACTGGGTGACACAGACCGCATCGCAAAGCTGATTCCAGACAATTCCAAGTTAAGAGACATTGTCTCAAAGGACAACAAAGAATTGGAAAAGGCCTTTGCGCGTGACGTTGTAGAAAATGCCAAAGCGCTACATGCCATTTCACAAGCCAACTCCGAAGAAGGTAAGGTGGTACAAATGGCTTCGCTATTGGAAGGCTCTGTTCGAAACACCGGTATTCACGCATGCGGAGTTATCATTACACCAGGTCCCATCGATCAATTTGTACCTGTGGCCACTGCGAAAGACAGTGACATGTGGTGTACACAATTTGATAACGATGTTGTAGAAAAAGCTGGTTTATTGAAAATGGACTTTTTGGGTTTGAAGACCCTCACCATCATCAAGAATGCGCTAAAAATCATCAAGCAAAGACACGGCATTGACATTGACATTGATCAAATTCCTTTGGATGATCCAAAAACTTTTGAGTTGTTTCAGCGTGGAGATACAGTGAGTATTTTCCAATACGAAAGTCCTGGAATGCAAAAGCATCTTAAAGATTTAAAGCCCACCGTTTTTGAAGACTTGATTGCCATGAATGCCTTGTATCGCCCAGGCCCAATGGAATACATACCCTCTTTCATCAAAAGGAAGCATGGATTAGAGCCCATACAATATGACCTTCCAGAAATGGAAGAATACCTCAAGGATACCTATGGAATTACAGTCTACCAAGAACAGGTAATGTTGTTGTCACAAAAGTTGGCCAACTTTACCAAAGGTCAAGCCGATAGTTTGAGGAAGGCCATGGGTAAGAAGTTGAAAGAGGAGTTGGATAAAATGAAGGGGCAATTCATGGAGGGAGCTCAAAGCAATGGACACCCCAAGGACAAATTGGAAAAAATCTGGACCGACTGGGAAGCCTTTGCCAGCTACGCCTTCAACAAATCTCACTCCACATGCTATGCTTGGATAGCCTTTCAAACTGGGTACCTGAAGGCCAATTATCCAGCAGAATACATGGCCGCGGCGATGACAGGGTCATTGAGTGATTTAAAACAAGTAACATTCTTTATTCAAGATTGTAAGAAAAATAAATTGCCTGTTCTTGGTCCAGATGTCAATGAATCAGATGCGTTCTTCAATGTTAATAAAAACGGCGACATTCGTTTTGGATTGGCCGCTGTGAAAGGCGTTGGAGAAAGTGCCGTAGAGAGTATCGTGGAAGAGCGGATGAAGGGACCCTTCAAAAGTCCGTTTGACTTTATCAAACGCGTTGATGCCAGAACCAGCAACAAACGCGTCATTGAAGGACTTGTTTACAGTGGTGGCATGGACAGCTTTGGCATTGCGCGTTCTGCCTACTTTACACCAGATGGAAAGAACAGCACGTTCATTGAAACCCTCATCAAATATGGCAATGCGACAAAGGACACTTCTCAAAATGGGATGGCTACTCTATTTGGAGAGTCAGAGGATATAGATATTCCTGAACCTTCCATCCCTTCTCATCAACCTTGGGATACCTTCACCCAATTGGCGCATGAGAAAGATGTAGCTGGTATCTTCCTGAGTGGACATCCTTTGGACGACTACCGGATGGAAATTGACAATTTCTGCAGCCGAGGCGGATTAGAGCTATTGGCAGATATGCCAACGGTAAAAGGTCGAGATTTGAAAATACCAGGTCTCATCAAAAGCGTGCAGCATAAAATAAGTAAGGTAGGAAAACCATATGGTTCTTTTGTACTAGAAGACTACACGGGCACAAGAGAATTTAGCTTGTTTGGTGAAGAATACATCAAGTTCAAATCATTCTTGGACAACAATTATCCTGTGGTATTAATTGGAAAGGTTTCTGCAAGATGGCAAAGACAAGATCAGAAAGGACCTGAGGAATTGGAGTTTAAATTGCAACGCATTGATTTGCTCAGTGAAGTTAGACAGAAACAGGGAAAATTCCTCAACATAACTGTTGACAGAAGATATGTAACACCTGAACTCATCAATATTCTAGAAACTCAGTTGATGCCAGGACAGGGCGCTACCCAATTGCTCATGAAAATTTTTGATGATGAATCCATGCTCACCACACTATCTGGCAACAAATTCCAATTGGACATCAGCGATGAAGTGTTGGAACAATTAAAAAGAATACCCAATATTGATTTCAATATTTCTGAAAACTAATGCATCGTTTCATCGCCACTGCCCTATTTGTAATTCATTCACTAGTCTCTTCTGGACAAGTTCAAGAATGGAAACAAATTGAAAAGGATTTCTTACTGGGCAAGCTGAACTATGCCAAAGACTTTCGCTTTAAAAAACTACCTCCCTCTATCTGCACAAAAGAGAATGCGTATCTCTTGACAACGGTCTGTGACTCATTGGAAAGAATGATAAGTGCTGCAAATGATTCGGGAATCAGTTTTAAAGTCATCAGTGCTTCACGAAATTTTGAACAGCAAAAAGGTATCTGGGAAAAGAAATGGCAAGCACGAAAGACTCAGTATCCCAAAGGACTTGATCGCGCAAAAAACATTTTGTTGTATAGTTCAATGCCTGGTACCTCTAGACACCATTGGGGGACTGATTTTGATCTGAATTCATTGGACCCAAGCTACTTTGCACAAGGAAAAGGAAAAAGTGAATATGATTGGTTGTGCATCAATGCCGCCCGCTATGGTTTTTATCAACCATATGATGCAAACCCGACAGGACTGGTTATGAAGAAGAGAAATGGCATTGGTCATTTTTCCCCATTGGAGATCAGCTAACCCAAAGTTATCTTGAACAAATACAATACGAAGATCTTGGTCCTTTTTTAGGTTCAAACTATGCCCAAGAAATCAAAGTTATTCAACAATATGTCAATGGCATTCAGATTCCACCCACTCCATAAAATCAGTTTCTTTGGTGTGCTATTCTGCCTGTTGTATTCAACGACAACAGCGCAAAAAGACAGTTTACCACAACAGTGGTTAAAACCATTGATTTTCATCGGACTTGAAAAAGGACATTTGCAATCGGATGAATCTTTGTTTATGGTTGATATCAAACAAAAGGAAATCTTGCGTCTAAATCCACGAACCACAGCTGATTTGCTCAGCAAGAATGGAAATGTTTTTGTTCAAAAAAGTCAATTCGGCGGGGGTAGCCCAATTCTCAGAGGATTTGAAGCCAACAGGATACTCTTGATTGTTGATGGCATACGAATGAACAATCTAATTTATCGAGGCGGGCATTTGCAAAACATCATCTCTTGCGATGTCAATCAATTGGAAAAAATGGAAGTGATCTTTGGTCCCTGTTCCTGTTTGTTTGGAAGCGACGCCTTGGGCGGGGTTATTGAGATGGAGACCATATCACCAAGATATCAATCCCATAAGAAATGGCGCACCATCATCCAAAACCGATACGAGACCGTTACCAATGGGTGGATGCAACATTTCGAAACCCACTATGGAAAACGAAATTTTGCTTCGCTCACCGCTTTCACCATGCAACAGAATCAGCGTTATCTTATAGGAAAAAGTCAAAATCCTTTCTTTAAAGAAAATTTTGGAACCCAAATATTTCATGGTGTTTGGAATGGAACAGAGGACGTCATGGTCTTGAACGATGATGAGCATGAAATCAAAAAAACTGCTTATACCCAAACAGACTTTTTACAAAAATTCAAATGGAGAACTGGGAAGCAAAAAAATGTAGAACACAATATTCAGTTTCAACATTCCAACACCACCAACATCAATAGAAATGATCGACTATCAGAATGGAATGGTGACCATCTCAAATTTGGAGAATGGTACTATGGACCGCAAAAAAGATCGTTACTGAGTTACCATAGAATACAACAAAAACCTTATCAACTTTTTCAAAGAAACGATTTGATCGTCTCGCTTCAACAAATAGAGGAAAGCAGACAAAGCCGGAAGTGGAACAACCCTTGGCTTGAATCTCGAAAGGAAAATGTTGGTATCGCATCCATAACACAAAACTTTTACAGCATTACAGAACATCACGAATGGCAGATGGGATGGGACTACCAATACAATCAACTCACTTCATCAGCTCAGGCAATAAACAAAATATCTCAAGAGCAAAAACAGATTGGCGCGCGATATCCAACAGGTAAAAACAACATGCAATCCATGTCGCTATTCAGCGTGCATACCTACCGACCCAACCAAAAATGGACTTTCCATGATGGATTTCGTGGGGGTTATTCATCTCTATTCTCCGCGTTTGATGATCGTTATTCATGGTTATCCAATAAAAACGACGTTCAACAAAACATGCCCTATTATTCTGGGTCAATAGGCGCACAATACCATCTATCTCAAAAACAATCACTGACAGCACAATTGTCTTCCGGATATAGGGTTCCCAACATTGATGATTTGAGCAGAATTTTTGAAACGGCGCAAGGAAATGTCATTGTACCTAACTCCAAACTCCAACCAGAACAATCTATGAATATTGACTTTGGATACAAATGGATTGGGGATAATTTTCAATGGCATTTGATGTACTATCAAGCTTGGATTGACGATATCATTGCGCTTGCTCCATTTAGTATCAATGGTTCCAACACGCTAATTTGGGATGGGGTATCCAGTAACATTTTGGCCAATCAAAACTTTGAAAGCGCGATTATAAGAGGGTTACAAGGGCAATGTTCAGGAATTATAGGAAGTACAACCCGCTGGCAATTGCAAGGTCAATGGACCGATGGTGTCATCAACAATGATAAAAACCAACCATTGGATCACATCCCCCCAAGCATGCTTGGAGGAAGCATTCATCAAGATTGGAAAGAGATTCAATTCATGATACAATGTCAATATTACGGATGGAAAAAAATAGCCGACTACCGACTCAACGCAGAGGACAATGAAAACTATGCGCCAGCAGCAGGAACTCCTGCCTATTTTTTAATAGACACAAGGGTTGAATACCCCCTGAGTTCAACACTCACCATGTATACGGGAATAGATAATTTGTTGGATACGCAATACCGACCATTTGCAAGTGGCATCAATGGCCCTGGAAGAAATTTCTATTTGTCTATTCGCTGGAATCCATAAAAAAAGGCCATGAAATCATGGCCTGATTCTGAATTATTTTCAATCTTACAAATGCATAAATGCCTTTTTCTGCAACAAGGCATCTTTGCTTTCTCTGTAATCGGGATCATCTACACAACAATCCACGGGACAAACTGCAGCGCATTGAGGTTCATCATGAAATCCCACACACTCTGTGCATTTGTCGTGAACAATGTAGTAAACATCCATGCTTTTGGGCTCCATCAAACCATCTGAATCCACTTCATCACCTCCAGTAATAGGCGAAATTATTCCCTTTAATCCGGTTCCATCAGAATATTTCCATTCCGCACCACCCTCGTAAATGGCGTGATTGGGACACTCGGGCTCACAAGCTCCGCAATTGATGCACGCATCGGTAATCATGATTGCCATATCTATATCGCTTTAATGTAATTTTGCGGCGCAAATGTACGCCATAACGTTTTAACTATGAATACTACCCTAGAACAACGAATAAAAGCTTTTGTTCAGCTCTCCAAACTCATGGAAAGTCTCTCACAGCAATCCAACTGGCCTGGATTCGACTGCGGACTTACGGAGGATGAATACCAAAGTGCTAACGAAGTTGTTGCCACACAAGTGTCTTACAATGGATGGTTCACGGAAGAAAATACCAGAAAAGCAATTGGTGAGTGGGCCAAAAGTCTCAATAAAGAGAACCTCGATAATTGGATCAATGCATACCAAGTCCCGGATTGCCATGATCAACCGCATACTGTTGCGATCATTTGCGCTGGCAATATCCCAATGGTGGGTTTCCACGATATCTTATGCGTTTTATTGAGCGGTCACAAAGCTTTGATCAAATTATCCAGCGATGATGCTCGACTCATTCCATTGTTTCTATTTCTATTGATGAAATGGGAGCCGACATTCCGAGAGTCTATCCTTTGGGCAGAAGGAAAACTTGAAAATTTCCACCGAATCATTGCTACCGGAAGCGACAACACCTCTCGATATTTCCATGCATACTTTGATAAATATCCCAACATCATTCGCCATTCTAGAACCAGTGTAGCCATTTTAGATGGCAATGAGTCTGAGCAAGAGCTCAACGGATTGGCCCATGACATTTTTGACTATTTTGGCATGGGCTGCAGGAACGTGTCCAAAGTATTTATTCCTCAGGGGTATGATCTGAACATCCTGATCAAAGCTCTTCTTCCTTTTCAAGAAGTAATAAAGCACAACAAATACGCCAACAACTATGATTACAACAAGGCTGTATGGCTTTTAAATCAAGTAGATCTATTGGAAAACGGCTTTATGCTCTTCAAACAAGACAGTGGTTGGATTGCCCCAACAGGCAGTCTTTATTATGAATATTACTCCAATATTCAGGAGGTTCAAACTCGCGTTTCTGAATACCAAGATCACCTCCAGTGCGTCGTTGGCAAAAGGTATGTTCCATTTGGACAAGCACAATGCCCAAAACTCAGTGATTACCCGGATAATGTGGATGTAATGAAGTTTCTACTTTCATAACTATATTTGGACCATGCGAAAATTAGGAATCGGATTTTTTGGTGTACTGTTGGTAGTGGTTTTTTTTCATGCCTGCACCACTGAGGTTGAACTCAATGCACCTTATAAAAGTACTACTGTTGTTTTTGGTCTATTGGATCCTAAACTGGATACCCAATACATTAAAATCAACAAAACCTATTTGGGTGAAGGGAATAATTATGACTTTGCATTAATCAGAGACAGCAGTGAATACAAATGGGAAGAGTTCAAACATTTGGCCATTGAAAAATATGTAAACAACACCAAAGTGGATGAGTGGGATCTTGAGGCTATCGAGGTTTCGAAAGACCCTTACGGACTATTTTACGCGCCACTTCAGACCGTTTACATGTTGGTAACCCCAGGAGGGATGGATCCAGAAGCAACATACAAACTGGTTGTAGACTTCCACAATCGTCCGGATGTTTATGCAACGACTGATTTGGTGAAAACCAATGAAGTATCGATACAAAATCCACTCCCCAATGTAGCGATGATTTTAGCGCAATTCAATGCTTCTACTCAAGATATCAATTACAAAGATGATGTTACTGTCAAATGGACTCCCGCTCCCAATGTTTCTTCTTATGACATCACCCTTCATTTTGATTACCTCGAACAAACTTATGCAGACAACGCACACACACAATTGATCAAAACGGACACCTTGAGATTGGATTACTACATTGGAAATTTCAATAGTGATAATTTAGAAACCAACGGAGGAGCTGTTTCAGCTAATTTTTCAGGTGAAGGATTTTTCAGTTATTTACAAAGCAAATTAACGGTTAACCCAAAAGTGAGAAGAATTCCCGGTCACCAATTCCCAGCAGCTACGGCAAAATGTTTTGAATTAACCATTGGAATGGCCAATGATGAATTGGGAACTTACCTATCGGTTAATGCCCCAGTTACGGGTGTAATTCAAGAACGTCCAACCTACAGCAATGTGTCCAATGGATTGGGGCTCTTTGCTTCCAGAAGTGCCATTATGCAAAAGGACATTCGCTTAGTGGGCCAAAATGGTTTAACCGGTAATCTGTATGCTTTGGTTCAGGGTTCGTATTGCGCAGCACTTAATTTCTGCGATCCCGATCCTACTTCTGATTTCCCTTGCTCCAATTGATCCAGTCCCTATATTCTTCAGGGAGCTGTTCAGGAAGATAAAGGGTATCTCCATTGTAATCATTGAGCATGTAATACAAGGTTTGTGTTTTTATTGAGGTCTTATCCTCTTGCCACTTTCCCTCCTTCCAATACAGTTCACGTCTTCTTCCTATTCGTTCCGTTATTGTCCTTGGATATTCAGCATTGGGTTCAAAGTAATCTATATAATCCTCTCCAGACAATATCAGGATGTCTCTCTGACCTTTAATATCTGATGGAAAAATGGGAGTATCCCAGACGGAGAACTCACCATCAGCTACTCCCCCAATAACCAATTGATCTAAAAATTGCGCCCCATCCCAAAACAACCAAACAGCTCCTGAAAAATGTCCACATGACTCGCCGCTCTCCTCCACAGCAATCACATCTTTGAACATGGAGAATCCGCGACTTCCGGTATTGATAACATTCCAAACAGGTTCCCAAACCTCAAAGCGGGACTTGGCAATTTCCTTATGGTTTCTGACTGCACGTATCTGCATCCAAGTGATTTGTCTGCTATTGGTATCATTGGGATTGTAGGCACTAAATTGCTCATACCCCACAAAAAATTTGACATCAACATCGGATTGACTTCCCGCAATCCAACGGGTCATCAAACCACCCCAGATCCAACCTTGACCTGAATCGGTTTGTACTTTATACCAAACACTTTCAATTCCATTTATTGCCAATGTATCGTATGATTCTTTGATAATTTCGCAACCTGTTCCTATGGGCAAACGCGCCACTGCCTTAGCATCTTTTCCTGGCTTGGATCTGAGCGTAGCATTGTCTACCCAGGTATAGGCATCAGCACATTCAAAACAAGGAACGGTATCAAAATAATGCGCTACCCAAACGTTTTGACACCAAATTTTTGTTGTACAAAAAAACAACGAAATAAACAATAAAATTCTATTCATCGATCTTCTCAAATGGTGAGGTGGAAATTCCTTCTTCCGTTTCTATCGTTAAAAAATAGGTGCCTTGAGGCAGATGAGAAATGGATAACTGCACATAATTTTTAATCCAACTTTGTGACCAATTTATGTTCGTCATGCGCTGCCCCAATGCATTGGTCACGCCTAATGACAGAATAGGAGAACCTTTGGTTTTCACATTAATCAACCCCTTGGCCGGATTGGGAAAAATGCAATCCAACTGCGTGCTAGGCAAACTTTCATTTTTGATCAATAAATTATAAGCCCACCAAAAATCAGGTAACCCATAACCCATATCGAAGTTATAGCTCGGAAATAAATTCCCTGTTCTTTCAATGGTATTTCTAACATCCTGAGGTGAACGATTACCCAAAGCTGATAGCAAAGAAGCAGTAGAGCCAGCTATAATAGGTCCGCTATAAGAAGTTCCATTTCCTTTACCGACTTTATCATCTGAGAAAGGATAGTATGTTTTAACGCCCATTGCAGAAACGTTTGGTTTAACTCTGCCATCGTAGGTTGGACCATGAGAGGAAAAAGCTGCCACATTCATCACACTATCAACTGCACCAACAGTTAATATTCCATCCGCATCCGCAGGAGCTGTAATAAAATACCAAGGACTATTGCCTGAATTGCCAGCACTATTCACAACTATAACTCCTTTCTTGGACAACTTCTCAGCAGCAATACTCGCCCTTGACACCTTGCCAGTCATATCAGAGTATTGATAATTCATAGTATCATCGTCAAACAAAGAATAACCCAATGAAGAATTAATTACATCCAAACCCAAGGAGTCTGCTAGTTCTGCTGCTGCTACCCAATTGTCCTCCTCAATTCTGAATTCTGAATCCACGTCCTCTGTTTGAAACAAATAATAATTAGACAATGGTGCCGCACCGATGAACTGGTCCTGCATTACGCCAGCCATGATTCCCCATACGTAAGTACCATGAGAACTATTATCAAATACGTTGGGAAGTTGTGGATTGACAAAATCACGAGTCATCATCAATCTACCCTCATCTCTGATTGGTTCAAAGGCCTTCATTACATCCGCTTTAAGCCAACCACTATCAAAGATTCCAACATCAACCCCTTGGCCGTGATAACCAGCCTCATGAAGTCTTATGGTATTGACCATGTTCAATTGATGGAACCCCCAACCGTAACCTTTCTGACTCGGCAAAGCAAACTGAATAGGTCCAATCTCATCCTCTTGCTTCAATCGCTTCTTTCCCACTTCTGCATTGTTCAACGCAAAATATTTAACTTCTTGGACATAGCTTAAAGAAGATACCTGCGATATGGCTGAAACTTGTGCCGCGCTATCCAAAGCATTTAAATTTAAGGTCATGCTGTTGAACCATTTAGACACGTGATGCAAAACACCACCACTGGTTTGCAAAACACCTTGGATATACAAAGGGTTCACAGGAAGGTCTTCCTCAATGATTGAAATACCCAATCTCAATCTTCGCTCCAACGATTTAGGAGATAAAAAAGCCTGCGGATACTCGAGCTCATAAGGAGTTCCCGTTTTGTCCTTAAAAACAACGTAGTAAAACCCGGGTGCATTCTGACAGCAACCCATTGACTCAGCCAACCACAAAACGATAATGAGAGGCAGACTGAAATTGAACTTAATTCTTTGGCTCATCGATCAGTTTTCCATTTTCCCAATGCTCAATCTTCTCAATATCACCGTTGGGTTTTCTAAATATTATCTTTCCTTCAAAATGGTCATTGAGATACTCACCCTCTATCTTAGCAACGGTACCCATCAACTTCTCTCTTTGATAAATCCCAATTTTCTTGTCTTCTTCTGAACCTGGGAGCATCTCGAATTTTCCTACATCATAATATTCTTTATAAGCACCTTCTTTCTTTCCATCAACATAAGTACAAATCAACTTGGGAATTCCGCTCTCATAATACTCTTCAACATCTGCATTGATATAAATCTTCTTTATCACTTTGCCTTTGTCATAATGAACAAAAGCCTCTTGCTTTCCTTGAGCATTGATGAATTTCCAGACCTTATCAAAAGAGCCATAATAATATTCTCCTTGAATTTTCAGCTTCCCATCATCAAAATAATGTTTTGCCATTCCATGCATGGATCCTTTTTCGTAATTGCACTCTCTAATTTTTTTTCCAGACTCATTCCATTCTTCATACAAACCGTGTAGTTCGCCATTGAGGTAAAAACAAGAAGAAACTTTTGTTCCATTGGCCAAATACAATTCATATATACCTTCTCTATGGCCATTTTCTATATTCTCTATGGTGGACAATGCGCCGTTTTGATGGTACAATTTCCAGAGTCCTTCTTTGGTTCGTTTCCATTTACCGTCCGCCATGGATCCTAAGTACATACCTTCTGCCATGAGTTGGCCATTGGCATAAAACATTTTGACAGCATTAATGGTGGAATCCTGAATGTGGTCCACTTGAGAAATCAATCTAGACTCTTGGTCGTAAAAATCCCAGATGCCAACGGGTTTTCCATGATCGTACTGACCGCGATAATAGAGAACGTCAGGTTTATTTTTATAAATACGGTACCAAACACCATTGCGTTTTCCGTTGCTATCCAAGACATTATAATCTTTTCCATAAACCCCTACTGGTAGCAATGAAACATTGGGCTGCGCTTGAGCTACCATGCCCCAAACAACAAGGAACATGGGTGCAAATCTTTTCAAAAGCTTATTTAAATCATTCATAATAAAAATTTTAATGATGATTGTTTCGTGCAAATATGGTTCCTTAACGTAATATTGCCATCGAAAATTTCTCAAGAAAAAATAAAAACCATGAAAGTTACCGTTGTAGGCGCTGGAAATGTTGGAGCAACATGCGCTGATGTGCTCGCTCACCGCGAGATTGCCAATGAGATTGTTTTGGTAGATATCAAACCAGGATTTGCTGAGGGCAAAGCGTTGGATATTTGGCAAACGTCTCCGATTAATCTTTATGACAGCCGCACTGTAGGCTCTACAGGTGACTACGCCAAGACAGCCGGTTCTGACGTTGTTGTCATCACTAGTGGATTACCACGCAAACCGGGCATGAGTCGTGACGATTTGATCGCTACCAATGCAGGTATTGTAAAAACGGTCACAGAAAATATCATTCAACATAGCCCCAATGCCATCATTGTTGTGGTTTCAAACCCTTTGGATGTTATGACATATTGCGCATACTTGTCTGCAAAAGTTCCAAGCAATCGTGTATTTGGAATGGCTGGAATCTTAGACACTGCGCGCTACCGTGCATTTTTAGCTGAGGCATTGAACTGCTCACCAAAAGATATACAAGCCGTATTGATGGGTGGCCACGGAGATACCATGGTTCCACTTCCTCGGTATACAACTGTTGGTGGAATCCCTGTTACGGAGTTGATTGAAAAAGATAAATTGGATGCCATCGTTGAGCGCACCAAAGTTGGAGGCGGAGAGATTGTAAATCTTTTGGGTACCTCAGCTTGGTATGCACCTGGGGCTGCAGCTGCTCAAATGGTAGAAGCCATTGTTCGTGACCAAAAGCGCATTTTCCCATGTTGCGTTTGGTTACAAGGTGAGTACGGATTGAAAGATATTTATTTGGGTGTCCCTGTAGTACTAGGTAAAAACGGAATCGAGAA
>JBEISW010000142.1:0-6007 GCA_040375215.1 Crocinitomicaceae bacterium
CAATATGCCTGTGGTAATTTAACCTTAGAAGGCGGATTTGTTGGAACTGTTTCTTGTACACAATGTCAAGAGGGAGTCAGTGCTCAGTACCCCCCAAATGCCAACATAACCCAAACATTTTGTCCCGATCAAGCAGGTTACAATATGGCAATAACTGTATCTGGGCAAATAGAAAATAATTGGGATTACTTAAACATTTATGAAGGTAATACTGCAACAGGAACTCCGATATTTACCTGGGGTGATGGAACAGTACCCGGTAATATAGCTCAGCCAGGGCAACAATTCATCAGTTCAGATCCAAGTGGTTGCCTTACCTATACGCTTACTTCTGATGGAATCGTTCAATATGCAATGGCTATCGAAGTTACTGCCTTCTCTCCGCTCGGTGATGAAATAACAGCTGTAGGTGCTGGTTACACTTTTGAGTGGACTCCACCCTTGTATCTTGACGATCCCTCCGCTTTACAACCAGCAGCATCAAATGTCGCTCAAGCCCTAACTTATACTTTATTGGGATACCCTACTGGACATATTGGATGCTCTTCCACAGATCAAATGGATATTACCATCAGCCCGCTAGGGGATCCTGGATTAAGCACTGCTCCACCTACCTTCTGTGACAACTTAGCTGCACCTATCAATGTCTTTAACTTACTTGGTGGTAACCCATCCAATGTCAATGATTCGTGGATCATGCCTGATGGAACTACTTTTGCAGGTATATCCACTGACCTCACCTTTGATGTAACTACCGCTTCGCCAGCTGATGCAACATATCCAACCTATGTTTTCACGCACGAAGTAAGTTTGGGAACTTGTTCTACGCAAGCTACCGTAACCATTGACGTTTCTGAACCACTAACCGCCACAGTGACCGCTGACCATGAAATTTGTGATGATGCTGAGACAGACCTGGAAGTCTTGACAACCAACGAAGGATTAGCCCCATATTTCTACCAGTGGTCTTTCAACGGTACCAATATTGCTGGTGTAGAAGATTTAATGTCGTACCTGCCAAATGCCACTGGAGATTATTGTGTTACAATCACAGATGCTTGTAGTCATAACATCCAACCTTGTGTGCACATAGACGTGCGACCAAAAGCGCCTGTAACCATTGAGGCCTTGACCTATGCACAGTGTTGGCCCGATCCATTTAACCTGAGCATCACTACCGATCCTGCTTTGTATCAAGATTCATACTGGGAAATCAGCAGTGGCCAAACCTTCATGAACATGCCCAACTTAAATCTTTTATTTGAAAATCCTGGTGATTACGACGTGAGCTTGACGCTTGAAGATGATTTGGGCTGTATCTACGATACCATCATTTATAATTTCATAGAGTCTTATGATCCGCCAACAGCTGGCTATTTGGCTAGTGAAGATGAAGTGAGCTCTTTTGACCCTATCGTTTCTTTTACCAATATGTCTGAAGGAGACATTGTTACTTACAACTGGACTTTTGACAATGCCAACGATCAATATTACTCTGAGGAAACAGAACCTACATTCACATTCCCATTTGGCTTAGGAGGAATATATGAAGTAGAACTTCAAGTCATTGATGTCAATGGCTGCATTGATGTTGCCACTGGAAACGTAGAGGTTCAGGAACCGTTCCTATTCTTCATCCCCACAGGATTCACACCCAATGGTGATAATATCAATGACGCTTTGCAGATTGTCAGTAATGACCTTGATGAAGCAGTTTTTGAAATGACCATCTTCAATCGTTGGGGACAAACGGTATTTCATACCAACGACCCACACATGCCATGGATGGGACAACAAATGGATAGTGAATACTATGTGCCCAATGGTGTTTACATGTGGAATGCCACTGTCCGATCTAAAGCAACCGGCGAAAAGAAAGAAATCAATGGAACAATTACCATTACCCGATAATCGTTTTTTTCAATCAAATAAAAAAGGGAAGCCATGCTTCCCTTTTTTATTTGACAAATAGCTTTACATCTTTTCTGGCATCTGTATTCCAAGTAGCGACATACTGCTTTGAATACACTGACCTGTCAATGAAGTCAAATTCAATCTAAAAGTTTTGATATCCACATTCTCCTCTCTTATAATATTACAATGCTGGTAGAAAACATTGAACACTTTGGTCAATTCATAGGCAAATGACGCCATAACGGAGGGATCATACTTCTTAACAGCTTCACTTAAAAACTGAGGATATGCAAAAAGCAATTTAATCAGATTCCTTTCTTCTAAGCTAATAACAGCTCCTGCACTCAAGCCAACCTCATGGTTTATCTGCCAATTCGCCTTTCTTAAAATCGCCTGGGTTCTGACATAGCCATATTGTATGAATGGTCCCGTGTGGCCATTAAAGTCAATGCTCTCCTGTGGATTGAACATCATGTTCTTTTTGGGGTCTACACGCAACAAAAAATACTTCAACGCGGCCATCCCAATTTTATGGTAGGTTACTTCCTTTTCGTCATTGCTCAAACCATCTAACTTTCCTTGCTCCTCTGCCATCAACCTTGATTCATCTTTCATGCTTTCCATGAGGTCATCTGCATCCACCACTGTGCCTTCCCTACTCTTCATCTTGCCCTCAGGCAACTCCACCATTCCATAGCTCAAATGATGGCAAGCATCTGACTGACTCCATCCCAACTTGGCCAAGATCTTGAACAAAACTTTGAAATGATATTCTTGCTCATTTCCCACTGTATAAATCTGAGCCGCCGTATCTGGATAATCCTCAAAACGTAAAATGGCTGTACCAATGTCCTGGGTGATATACATGGCCGTTCCATCTTTTCTAAGAACTGCTTTTTCATCAAGGCCTTCATTGGTCAAATCTATCCAGGTGCTGCCATCGTCTTTTCTAAAAAATACACCTTTGGCCAATCCCTTTTCTACTTCTTCTTTACCTTTCAAATAGGTTTCACTTTCAAAATATAGTTTATCAAAATCGACCCCCATATTGCGGTACGTAACTTCAAAACCTGTATAAACCCATAGGTTCATCATTTTCCAAAGTGACGTTACAGCCTCATCACCATTTTCCCATTTCCGCAACATCTCTTGGGCGGCAAGCATAGAAGGTGCATTGTTTTCAGCCTCTTCCTTGGACATGCCATTCTGAATCAACTGAGCAATCTCGGCCTTGTATTGCTGATCAAAAGCAACATAATACTGACCTACTAATTTATCGCCTTTTAATCCCGTTGATTCAGGGGTATCATTCTTACCTGAAGCCTGCCAGGCATACATACTCTTGCAAATGTGTATACCTCTGTCATTTATGATTTGAACCTTGGTCACTTTATGTCCCGCAGCCTTCAATATCTCAGCAACAGAGTAACCCAAAAAGTTATTTCTTAAATGGCCCAAATGCAGCGGTTTATTGGTATTGGGCGATGAATACTCCACCATGATTCTTGGCTTACTGTTCTCCTCTTCCCTTCCCCAATGTTTATCCTTCAGCATTGTTTGAAACGCATCCAACCAGTATGAATCTTCAATGACCAAATTGAGAAACCCTTTGACTACATTGTACTCTTTAACAACTGAACAATGTTGAACCAAATAATCTCCAATTGCTTTTCCCAATTGTTCAGGCCCCTGTTTGACAAACTTGGTGATAGGGAAAACAACCAAAGTTGTATCCCCTTCAAACTCTTTTCGGGTGTCCTGAAATTGAATACTCTGCTCAGTAAGTTCAACTGAAAAGGTCTGTGAGACGGCCTGGACCACGTATGGAAACAGGATTTGATTAATGTTATTCATGCTATAATTCGTGATGCAAAGTTAAGAAGGCTGTACCTTTGTTGCATGCGTAATTCTAAAGACTCTATTCTCCATAGCATTGAAGAGGCAATAGCTGATATCAAGCAAGGAAAAGTAGTTATTGTTGTCGACAATGAGGACCGTGAAAATGAAGGCGATTTCATTACGGCCTCGCGAAATGTCACACCTGAAATCATCAATTTCATGTCCAAAGAAGGTAGGGGATTAATTTGTGCCGCCATCACACCAGAGCGCGCGCAGCAACTGGATTTGCCTTTGATGGTCACTCACAACACAGACCCCAATAAAACTGCGTTCACAGTTAGTGTTGACCTTTTGGGCAACGGATGCACTACAGGAATTAGCGCACATGATAGAGCCAAAACAGTACAATCGCTCATTGATCCATCCACGGCACCAAGAGATTTGGCGCGCCCTGGTCACATTTTCCCGTTGATTGCTAAACCTGAAGGTGTTCTGAGAAGACCCGGCCATACTGAAGCTACCATTGATTTAGCTCGTTTGGCTGGATTTGAACCATCTGGTGTTTTGGTAGAAATTATGAATGAGGACGGTACCATGGCACGTTTACCCCAATTACTAGAGATTGCAGAAAAACACCAATTGAAAATCATTTCGATTGAGGATTTGATTGCATACAGAATGCAATCTGAGAAGCTCATCATAGAAACTGAAAGAACGCCTTTCCCTACCCCATTTGGAAATTTTGTTTGTTGTACCTTCAAACAAAACATTACTGGTGAAAAGCACTTTGCTTTTGTGCTAGGTGATTGGAATGATGATGATGCCATCGCTGTTCGCGTGCATAGCGGACGCCCTGAAAAAGATTTATTGGAATACATTCAGCAAGGCGAGAATGCTTCACTGGGCAAAGGTCTCAAAGCTATTCAAAAAGAAGGAAAAGGAATATTGGTATATATGCATGCCTCTTCACATTCCAATAACTCGACTGCCATGGATGACCGCGATTATGGTACAGGGGCTCAAATCATACGTGCATTGGGCATTAGAAAGATGAATCTACTAACCCTACATCCCGTTAAAAGAACTGCCTTAAGCGGCTATGGAATCGAAATTTTGAATTACCTACCTTATTAATCATGAACAAGTCAGAAATCATTGCTCAGTTTGACCCCAACAGCGCGGGTCTTAAAGATGCCAACATTTATGGATTGCCTTTCCAAAATGAAGATTGTGAAATCATCATCATCCCTGTTCCTTGGGAAGCTACGGTGAGTTACGGAAGTGGTGCTTCAGAAGGGCCTTCACATATTTTCGAGGCCAGCTTTCAAGTAGATTTACACCACCCACAATTTCCAGAACTTTGGAAAGCAGGGATTGGAATGGATACGATTCCAGAGCACTTGCAAGAGCTGAGCTTAGGTGTTCGTCCCAAGGCTGAAAAGATTATTGCCATGCATGAGGAGGGTCTAGATGTCTCTGCGGATGCTATAGGACAATTGCTTTTAGAGGAGGTGAATGCTGCTTGTGAAAAAATGAACCAATGGGTTGAAGAACGCACAATTTTTTGGCAGTCCAAGAACAAAAAGGTTGCGCTTCTCGGCGGTGACCACAGCACACCTCTTGGTTACTACAGAGCCATGCACAAAAAACATGGACAATTTGGAATTTTGCACATCGATGCACACATGGATTTGCGCATTGCCTATGAAGGCTTTGAATACAGCCATGCTTCCATCATGTACAATGCACTTAAGGAATCACAATTGACTCATTTGACTCAAGTGGGAATCAGAGATTATTGCGCACAGGAAGATCAAGTTGTAAAAGAAAACAAAGGTCGTGTTGAGGTTTTTACCGATTTCAAAATCCAGTCACAACAGTTCGAAGGAGATACTTGGAAGATGATTTGTGACGAAATCATTGAAACATTGCCTGAAAATATTCTCATCAGTTTTGATATCGATGGATTAGATGCAACACTTTGTCCCAATACAGGCACACCTGTTCCCGGTGGGTTGAGTTATGCTCAAGCTCTTTATCTCTTGAATGCGGCCGCTCAAAAAAGAAATCTTCTGGGGTTTGATTTGGTTGAAGTGGCACCTGGTGAAGATGATTGGAATGGCAATGTAGGAGCACGTTTACTCTTTCATTTGTGCGGATTGTTGAATCAAAAAAAATGAGGCTTCTTTTAACCATTCTGATTTTTTGCATTTATCCCATTTGTTTTTTAGGACAACATGGCTTGAAATACTGG
>JBEISW010000236.1:0-3716 GCA_040375215.1 Crocinitomicaceae bacterium
ATATTCCAGTACACAGAGGAAATCCAAGAGAAGCGTTTTTGTCATTGAAATTAGCTGGAGATGCCCTGCAGAGGGGAGAGAATATTGCCATTTATCCTGAAGGAACCATACCCGATGAGGCCCCTGAGATGCGAACCTTCAAGACAGGAGCATTTAAGTTGGCTATTGCGCAGCAAGTGCCTGTTGTTCCCATTGTTTGGCACAACAACCATCAGGTCATGTTGGATCCATCAAAATTATTTTCTTATTCATTGCCCAGAATGATCAATGTGACCGTTTTAGATCCTATTTCAACAATTGGTTTGACAGAGGCAGATGTTGTAAGTTTGCGGGACCAAGTATTTGGAAAAATGCAAGAATGTTTGAAAAATGAAAATTGATAAAGAAACAGTGGATCGCTTGGCTGAATTGGCCAAGTTGGAGTTCAATGATGCGAGCAAAGAGGCCATGGTCAAGGATTTGACCAATATGCTTGATTTTATTGATCAACTCAATGCATTGGATGTGGAAGGAGTTGAGCCTCTCATCTTTGTCAATGAGCGCAACAACAACGTGCTGCGAGAGGACAAGATTGAACATCCCATTACGCAGGCCGAGGCGCTGAAGAATGCCCCGCAGAAGGACATGTATTATTTCAGAGTACCTAAAGTAATTGGTCAAAGTGAGTAAAGTGACTGCGGTTGCAGTTGTCTAATCGAAAGTGTTTCATATTTGTAAAAAATTAAAGTAAAATGTATCCTCCAGAGTTAGTAGCACCGATGCGTGCGGAATTAGATCAATTGGGATTTGAGCAAACCATGACTGTAGAAGCGGTTGACCAAGCGGTGAACACAACAGGTACGGTATTGATGGTGTTGAACTCAGTATGTGGTTGTGCGGCAGGAAGCATGCGCCCAGGTGTGAGAAAGTCATTAGAAGGCGCTACCAAGAAGCCAGGCAAAATGGTATCTTCCTTTGCTGGTGTAGATAGAGACGCCGTTGTGAGAGCCAGACAATACATGTTGCCATATCCACCATCATCACCCAGTATCGCCTTGTTCAAAGACGGAAAGTTGATGCACATGGTAGAGCGTCATCACATTGAAGGAAGAACAGCTGACATGATCGCTGAACACCTGAAAATGGTGTATGAAGAGTTTTGTTAAATAAGACAACAGTTGAAAGGGCAAAATCGACTTCGGTCGATTTTTTTGTGGATAAAGTGTTAATAAGCACTATCTTTGCCAAGAATTAATTGTACGGCTACGATTTCTTTTTTTTGTTTTCCGAGTAAATGATACGGATAGAATCAGGAAGAAGTTGTTATAACTCGGACAGCAAAAAAAATTATTATGAAATCATTTGAAGAGCTAGGACTAGATACGTCTATCCTAAAGGCATTGAAAGATGCGGGATATGAAAATCCCACCCCAGTACAAGAAGGAACCATAGAGTGGGCCATAGAAGGCCACGACGTTTTGGGCTGCGCCCAGACAGGTACCGGAAAAACAGCAGCGTTTACCTTACCCATTCTGCATTGCTTGGCCAACCGTCAAGACAAGGGAATCAAAGCATTGATTTTGGCTCCAACACGTGAATTGGCCATGCAAATTGGCTCGTCATTGCGTGATTATTCCAAATACATGCGTGTAAGACACACCGTTATCTATGGTGGTGTTTCTGCTTATGAGCAAATCAAAAATTTGCGCCGTGGAGTAGATGTATTGATTGCAACTCCAGGTCGTTTGTTGGATTTGCACAATCAACGTCATGTGAACTTGAGCAATGTTGAGTTTTTGGTTTTGGATGAGGCAGATCGCATGTTGGACATGGGATTCATTCATGACATCAAGACCATCGAGTCATTGTGTGCTGAGAAAAAACAAACATTGTTCTTCTCTGCAACGATGCCGCCTGATGTTCGCAAATTGGCTATGGGAATCTTAAATGATCCTAAGCAATTGGATATCGCGCCAGCTGAACAAAAAGTGGACAGTATTGAGCAAGAGATGGTGATATTGCGCAGAGATCGCAAGCGTGCGATGTTGACACAATGGTTGGATGAGAATCCAGAAGGCCAAGTGTTGATCTTCACCAAAACCAAGCGTGGTGCTGATCGCGTTGAGGAAGACCTACAAGAACAAGGTTACCGCGCCGTTGCTATCCATGGTGACAAGAGCCAAGGAGCAAGAACCCGCGCATTGGGTGACTTCAAAAGAAACAAGTCTAGAATCTTGGTCGCAACGGATGTTGCATCAAGAGGTATCGATGTTGATCAATTGCCCTTTGTTATCAACTTTGATATGCCAGAGAATGCCGAAACATATGTGCACAGAATAGGCCGTACTGGAAGAGCTGGAGCAAAAGGTAAAGCAATTTCTTTTTGTTGTGAGGATGATCGTGATATATTGCACGAAATTGAGAAGCATTTAAATTTAGAAATTAATAAGAATACTGAACATCCTTTTGTACTTTCGGAAAGAGATTTGGCCGACGTGTTAGAAAAGCCAACTCGTGGAGGTGGTAGAAGTGGAGGACCAAGCAGAGGCTACAAAGGAAACAGCGGACGTCGTGGTTTCGGCGGCGGCGGCGGTGGCGGAAGAAGAAATGATTCTCGTGGTGGTGGAAGTCGTGGAAATGACAGCCGCGGAGAATACAGAGGCGGTGGAGATGCACGTTCAGAGAATAGAGGAGAAGGAAGAACTGAGAACAGAAGTGAGGGAAGATCAGAGACAAGCGGTAATCGCGGAGGTTCTGGTTATGGATCTAGCAGAGGCGGTGGATATGGTGGAGGAAAGTCTAAATCAAGTTCATCAAGCAGTTCAGGTGTGAAGAAAAAGTTTTTTAGTGGAGCAAAAAAATAATTGATTAAACCAGTTCAATGAGCAAGTTTACGTACAACCAAGAAAGTCATCCTTTTTTTGATAAGTTGCAACAGAAGGTGTATGCTTATTTTGAGGATAACAAAATTGAAATGACCGGCGGTCCAAGGATATGGCTAAAAGCCATGATCTACATTGCTTTGGCCATTCTCAATTATTGGTTGATGCTTTGGGTAGTGCCTATTGGTTGGTGGAGTGTTTTACTTTGCATCACCATGGGTGGAATGCTTGCTGCCATTGGTTTTAACGTGATGCATGATGGAGCGCATGGTGCTTTTTCCAAGCATGAATGGGTAAACAATATCATGGGCTTCAGTCTAAACTTTATGGGTGGTGATGTCAATCTTTGGAAAATCAAACACAATTTGATTCACCATAGTTTCACCAACGTAGAAGGCTTAGATGACGACATTGATGTTGAACCTTATTTGCGGACCAACCCACATCAAGAGTACAAGAAAATGCACCGTTTCCAACATTTGTATGTGACGTTTTTCTATGCTTTGACCTACTTGAATTGGATCTTCTTTGCAGATTTTGAAAAGTATTTCACACGCAAAGTAGGAGATGTTACATTCCGAAAACTCAGCACAAGAGCTCACATCTCTTTTTGGTTTGGCAAATTGGGATTTATTTTCTTGGCCATAGTATTGCCCATTATCATTGTTGGTTTTTGGAAAGCTTTGGTTGGATTTTTAATCGCCAGTTTCGCTTGCGGTGTTCTTTTGGCCTTGGTATTTCAAGTAGCGCACGTTGTTGAAGAGACCAGTTTCTTATTCTTAGGTGTTGAGCACATCGTCACCGGTTATGATCATTTGCTGTTTCTACTTGCACTCATACTCTGTGGCGGCAATC
>JBEISW010000275.1:0-3060 GCA_040375215.1 Crocinitomicaceae bacterium
GCCCGGAATCTATACGGTGACGTTGACTGTTGGTAACGCGACAGGAACTTTAACCAAAATAAAGAATAATTTCATTCAGGTGTTTCAAGCGCCAACGTTGGAGGCTCCCATTTGGGAAGGATTTGAAGAGGCTTGGCCCAATACTGAACGGTGGTCTGTTTGGAATGAAATGGGCGATGCTGGATATGGTATTGTCAACAATGTTGCTTATTCAGGTGATAAGTCATTGCGTTTATTAAACTCAACTGTTAGCATCATGGACAGCAGGGATGAACTTATTTCAGCTCCTTATAATATGTCAGGAAGAGATACCATTTATATTTCCTATAAATGGGCATGGGCTAAGAAGACAACCAGTACCAATGATCGTTTCAGAATTAGTGCTTCGGGAGATTGTGGTCAAAATTGGGGTTTAGTGAAAATTCACCAAGGAATTTCAAATCTTGCTACAGCCCCAGATACCGATGGTAATTTTGTGCCAGCAGGACAAGATCAGTGGGGTTCAAATGTTGTATTAATTACCAATCCCTCATACATGACCGATCATTTTCAAGTGAAGTTTGAATTCGTAGCAAAGGGCGGAAACAATCTATACATTGATGATATAAATGTATATGGTCAAGAAGGAGCTGGTGTTTTGGAAGATTTGTCATTGCAGAATTGGTCAGTTTACCCCAACCCTGCTCAAGATGACATGATCATTGAGACGGAATGGATTCAGGCGCAAAAGGGTCAGTTTGAATTGTATGATGCCTTGGGACAATTGGTTTGGACGCGTAATTTCATAAGCTCTCCTAATGATCATTTGAAATACATCTTACCGCATCAAACCCCTGGTTTGTATGTCTTGTTGGTTAAAACAGAAAGTAAACAATCCACCAAAAGAGTGATATTTAAATAATATGGAAATGGCCAAGCAAAAGCAAACAGAGTCAAGTGTAGTTGTTGTTTTATGGAACAACGAGAAATCTGGCGTTTTTAAATCTTTAAACAAAGACGTTCAACGGCATTTGTTGGAGCAAATGAAGAATAAGAAGGACAGTGTAGTTATCCAGAATATGGGCAAATGGGAGTATTTCTATTTCGCTGATAATGGAGATTTGTCTGCTAGAACTTTAGAGAAATGGAGAGCCAAAGGAAATGATGTTCAAGGGGTTGCCAATGCCAACAAAGAAAAGTCAGTATTGGTTAAGGGTGAAGGGGTTGATGAGAAAATTAGCTATGCTTTTGCAGAAGGAATGGCCCTTGGAAATTACAAGTTCAATAAGTATTATTCAAACGCTAAAGAACGCGCCCTGTCATTGGAGCAAATTTACATTCAAGACACTCAGCTTAAGGAGGCCAAACAACGTGAGTTGTGCGAGTTGGTAAACGCCAATCATGCAGCACGCACTTTGGTCAACGAGCCAGTGTCTTATTTAACTGCAGAACAATTGTCAAAAGAAGCGGTTCGATTAGGAAAGGTGGCCGGTTTCTCAGTTAAGGTATTGCACAAGAAGCAAATTGAGTCTTTGAAAATGGGGGGGCTTTTGGGCGTGAACAAAGGTTCCATCGATCCGCCTACGTTCACAATCATGGAATACAAACCCACCAAAGCAAAAAATAAAAAGCCATTGGTTTTGGTCGGAAAGGGTGTTGTATTTGATACGGGAGGTTTGTCTTTGAAGCCTACACCAGGATCAATGGATGAGATGAAATGTGACATGGGTGGTGCTGCAGCTGTCATTGGAACCATGTATGCAGTTGCTGCCAACAAATTGCCAGTTCACGTAATAGGTTTGGTTCCTGCTACAGATAATCGTCCGGGTATGAATGCTATTGTGCCACAGGATGTTTTAACCATTTCTGATGGGACTACTATTGAAGTCATGAACACGGATGCCGAAGGTAGATTGATCCTTGCAGACGCCTTGGTTTATGCGCAAAAGTATAATCCGGAATTGGTTATTGATTTAGCTACGCTCACTGGAGCTGCTATCAGAGCCATCGGAACCTATGCATCTGCCGTGATGGGAACCGCGCCTGAGTCAGATATGCGCTTGCTTCAGAAAGCAGGTGAACAGGTCTGGGAGCGGACACTCGAGTTTCCATTGTGGCCTGAGTTTGGTGATGAGTTGAAAAGTGATGTGGCCGACATGAAGAACTTGGGAGGAGGAAATGGCGGACATATATCTGCTGGTAAATTTCTGGAGCATTTTACCAAGTATCCTTGGATTCACATCGATATCGCAGGTACCGCTTGGAATAGCTCGGCGCAATCATACCGACCGAAAGGTGGAACTGGAGTTGGTGTGAGAATGTTGTATCAGTTCATCAAAGACTATTTTCAATTGAAGGTATAACTTTTATTCCTTAAGAGAATATCTTAAGAATTTGGCATAAGGCTTATGAATCAGCATTTCAATTCACAAGAGGATATAAGTTGGTATGCTCTTTCAGTAAAGGTCAATTGCGAAAAGAATGTTCAAAAGCAGCTGATTAGCTTAGGAATTGATTGTTTTGTCCCTTTGGTATCGACAATTCGTATATGGTCAGACAGGAAGAAGAAATTAAAAATACCATTAATTCCAGCTATTGTTTTTGTGAAATGCTCAAAGACAGAACTGAGATTGACCTATGATATTAGGAATGTTTTTGGCCCAATAAAACATTTAGGCAAGCCCGCTGCAATTTTAGAAAAAGAAATGAATAATTTGAGAATTTTGTCAAATCAAGAGTTTTCATTTGAGAGTATTGAAACGAGAGCACTAACAAGAGGTGCTCAAGTGCAAGTTTTAGAAGGTCCTTTTAATGGAATACATGGAGTGGTTGTAGGAAGAAATCAGTCACGAAGAATATCTATTAATGTTGAGTCTTTAGGTAAGAGTTTCGTTTTGGAGTTGCCTTCAGGATGTGTTATACCATATGAAAAGTGACATGCCAACAAAATTGTTATATTTGTTATCGAAATTCGAACGGCTTAATTTGTCTCTCAATGTGAGAGGCAATGGCGAAGCCGTAGGAAAAAGTGATGAAAAAGTCAGTGCTAGTAACAGGAGGAGCAGGTTTTATTGGCTCAAA
>JBEISW010000294.1:0-2863 GCA_040375215.1 Crocinitomicaceae bacterium
GCGATGAGATAGCCATGCCAGGAGGAAATGACCCTGACAATCGTCGGATGATGACATTTGATAATTTGACCATTGATCAGCGTAAATTGAAAGCGAGCGTATCACGAATGACAACATTGCGTAAAAAATCAATGGCTTTGGTGTATGGCGACACTGAAGTATTGTTGAATAGTGGGCAGACCTTTGCCTTCATGCGTCAGTATTTTGGCGATGTTGTAATTGTAGTATTTGACAAAAAAGACTTCAGTCCCAATGATAGCAATTGGGTGCAGGTGAATTTACCTGTTCAATGGAGAGGAAAGTTTTTCAAAGGACAGATGGGGTCGCAATGGAAGAAGGAGAATGGTAACAATTATGTTTTGTTATCGGGCAAAGGTTATGATATTTTTACGGAAGTATCCATGAAAGAGTTCCAACAGAATAAGGAGAAGAGTAATTCAGCCCCTATAACTCCAAAAGAGAAAATGATGGCTCCTAAGCCTGAAATCAGAAGCAAGAGCAAGGGCGGAAAGAAAGACTGATGAACGGCTTATTGCAAAGGAATCGGATTTCCGATTTGGCGAACTATATTAAACAAACCTTGACAAATGAAGGTTTCGAGGAGAGGGAGACCGTGCAAATGTCGAAATGGCTTTTGGAAGATTTGTTTCAAAAGCCCTATGTTGAAATTCTAATCAATTTGCAACAGCATGTTTCTGAATCAGAGATTTTGCGTTTACATTTTAAGTTGAAGAGAATAGTTGCCAAAGAACCTATCCAATATGTTCTCGGATACAGCTGGTTCATGAGCAAAAAGTTTGAAGTAAGTCCATCGGTGCTTATCCCAAGACAGGAAACAGAGGAGTTGGTGAGTAAAGTTATTCAACGCATTAAGCACAGAAATAATGGAAGATTGATCGATCTTGGCACTGGTTCTGGTTGCATTCCAATTGTAGTTAAAGACAAATTGCCCGAATGGCAAATTTCTGCAGTTGATATTAGTGACGACGCTTTAACTGTCGCGGAACGCAATGCCAACACGCACCAGGTACAAGTTGATTTTTATAGAGATGATATTCTCAATATGGCAAATGTTCACGGTGTTTTTGATGTCATTGTGAGCAATCCACCTTATGTCTTGTTGAGTGACCAAGCACAAATGCAGAAGCATGTTCTTGAGCATGAGCCACATCTGGCATTGTTTGTTCCCGACACTGATGCTTGTTTATATTATCGGAAAATTGTTGAATGGGCTTTGGATCATTTGTGTGCTGACGGAATGATTGCTTTTGAAGTGCACGAAAAATATGCTTCCTCTGTCGCCGAAATATTATCAAATGGTGGATTTGCTGTCGAGATTGTTAAGGATTTGCAGGATAAGGACAGATTTGTTTTTGGCACTCGATAGATATTCCTAACTTTACATCATGATAATTTCTCCTTCAGTTTTATCCGCTGATTTTGCCAATTTGGAGCGTGATGTAAAAATGATCAATGCATCCAATGCAGAATGGTTGCATATCGATATCATGGATGGCGTTTTTGTTCCCAATATCTCTTTTGGACTTCCCGTAACGCAAGCAATCTCGAAGCATTGCACCAAGGTTATGGACGTACATTTGATGATTGTTCAGCCTGATCAATATATCTCCGCTTTTAAAGAAGCCGGTGCGCATATATTGACTGTTCATTTTGAAGCTTGCACTCATCTGCACCGCACCATTCAGAGCATCAAGGCAGCTGGTATGAAGGCAGGGGTGGCCATCAATCCTCACACGCCTGTATCTGTTTTGGTGGACGTTTTGCAAGACTTGGATTTGGTTTTGGTGATGTCCGTTAACCCTGGATTTGGAGGGCAGTCATTTATTCCAAGGACTCTTGATAAAGTCAAGGAGTTAAAGAGAATGATTGTTGAGCGTGGTTGTTCAACATTGATTGAGATTGACGGAGGTGTGAATGCTGACAATGCTGTTGATTTAAAAGAAGCAGGTGCGGATGTAGTAGTGGCTGGTAATTTTGTTTTTAAACACAACAATCCCATTGAGGCTATAGATAGTATTTACAGTATTTAAAGAATTGAGAATATGGCAAATGTTTTTAAACTTAGAGTAATCATTGATACGGAGGAGGATGTTTTCCGTGATATCGAAATGTCCGCTCAATCCAGCTTTCATCAACTGCACGAAACCATTCTGCAGTCTTTTCAATTTGAAAAGGGAGAAATGGCCAGTTTCTATTTGAGCAATGATGAATGGGAGAAAGGCCTAGAGATTCCGCTTATGGATATGGGCGAAGGAGTGGTCTCTATGGAGAATGCTCTGCTTTCTGAAATGTTACAATCTGTAGGGAACAAAGTGCTCTACGTCTACGATTTTTTGCGCATGTGGATTTTTTACATTGAAGTAATGGACGTTTTAGAGTCTGATGACAATCAAACTTATCCATTGGTTTCATTGTCATTTGGCGAGGCACCATCTCAAGACTCAAAAGAAATGGAAGCCATGTTTGATGATGGGAAATGGGAGGAGGAGGAAAAGTGGGACGCAGCTTCAGGTGATGAAGATGAAGACGAGTTTGGTTTTAACGATGATGAAAACTTTGACGCCGACGACTTTGATGGGTACTACGATGAAAGATAAATTCAGATTTATTATCCGACAATTGATTCTGGGGTTGGTAATGTTTTTATCATGTTATTTTCTGTTGTCTCGTAAGTCAAAAGGCGATGGGGTGGTTACTTCGGATATGATTCATATCACAGCAACAGCATCTTCTGAGAAGGAGGAATACAGAGGTCCGGTAATGACATTTGATCAAGATACATTGTTTTTTGGACCAATAGCTGTTGGTGAGAAATTGTCACATGTGTTTCAGTTTGTGAACA
>JBEISW010000134.1:0-6317 GCA_040375215.1 Crocinitomicaceae bacterium
GAGAATACCCAATGTCATTGTGGCTGTGGTGAATAATATTCATCTCGTAATGCTTGTGGGGCAGTACTTCCAAATGAAAGATTTTTAACGGAGATTCAAAATCTTTGTGATAATGCATAATCAGGAGGGTATCCACTCCGCTAAACGATTTGGGATAAGATGGGAAACTCAATAAATTGTATCCTGGATCAAGCGATAAAATGGTGTCTATATTTCTGCTGCTCAAGCGAATTTGAATCGATTCCTTTTCAATATTGTTGGCGCTGATTTGCATGCATCTTCTCCCCCCTTTTCTATAAATCAATGAAGTAGCTTGACAATTCACTTCTAATTGTGGCACATATTGAAATACCATCATCCAATCTCTGCTGATGACTTGAGAAGTTCCAAAAATCTCGAATATTGCTTTTTCCTTGACTCTTTCACTGGGCACTGAAATAATCAAATGCCCAAATGCATCACCGTTGATGTCATATTCCAAAATGTCAAACACAACAGAAACTTCGTTGTCTTGATATACAACCATTGGTCCAAGGTTTTTTTGTTTGGCCTTGGTCGTCATGGTGCAGAGGAGTTGACCATTCAGATAAATATCAAAATTTCGATCTCCACCACTGGTCCCGCTGGAGTGACCCATCAGGAATTCAAATGTGCTGCGTTCACCTTGTATCGAAGGCAATTGTCCCTTAAATCTTATCGGTGATTCTCCATTGCATCGGGTCAACAAGGCCAAAGGCGCAAACTCATGATAGGGAGAGAAGTATTGAATATCCTCTCCATCCACTTTTTCTTTGAAGAACAATCGCTCTTGCCCTTGATGTAACATGGGCAAGAAAAGGATGCCCATCAGAAATAGCAGTTTATCAATGGCCATTCTCCAATAGAAACTTAGTCATCTTTTCAAACAAATGCAATCTTGTTTTCCCTCCAGATATTCCATGATTCTTGTTTGGATAAGAGAAGAAGTCAAATGGCTTATTGGCTTGAATCAAAGCCTCCGCAAAGTCCATCGCATTTTGATAATGAACATTGTCATCAGCGGAGCCATGCACCAACAAGAACGGACCATTCAACATCTTGGCATAGTTCACAGGTGAATTGTCTTCGTATCCGCTTTTATTCTCTTGCGGCGTGCGCAAGAAACGCTCTGTGTAAATGCTGTCATAATATTTCCAATTGGTTACCGGAGCTACTGCAATACCGGCGTGAAAAACATCTGCTCCTTTGGTCATGCACAAAGAGGTCATGTATCCACCAAAACTCCATCCTTGCATGTTGATGCGATTGGCATCCACATTGGGAAAGTCAGCCAATAGTTTAGCTGCTCCCATGAAATCTTCGGTTTCCAATTTGCCCAATTGCAAGTAGGTGGCATGTTTAAAATCACGTCCACGGAATTGTGTTCCTCTTGGATCCACGCTGACCACAATGTAACCCTGTTGCGTTAAAAGTTGATGCCACAAATAGTTGCGACCTTCATACATGTCCATCACTGTGTTTCTTCCAGGCCCGCCATAAATCACAAACACAACTGGATATTTTTTGGACCTGTCCATATTCTCGGGCATCATTATCCATGCATTTAAGGTATGTCCTTGCGGAAGGGTGAAGGTCATGAATTCTTTTTTGCTGCTGCAATATTCAGCAAGTGTAGATTTCAATTTTTCATTCGCCACTAGCGTTCTCAACATTGATCCTGTCTCGTTGTGCAAGGTGATGGTGGAAGGTTGATTGGCATTGGAGTGGGTGATGATACAATACTTCATGCCCTTGCTAAAGCTCGCATCATAAGTTCCGCCATCATACTTTTTTCCCATCCAATACTCATTCTTTCCTTTTAGATTCACACGCTGAATGCTTTTACCCAGTGTTTTTTCAGTGGAAGAGAAGTAAACATTGTTCTTCTCATCCAAGCCGTATACATCAACCACCTCCCAATCCCCTTGGGTCAATTGCTTTTTCAGTTTTCCGCTATTGTCATAGTGATACAAATGCTGAAATCCGTTTTGTTCGCTTGTAATGATGAATCCTTCCTGATTGTTTAAAAAGTAAAAGTTGTCATTAACATCAATGTAGGTTTTGCTGCTTTCTTGGTACAAAGTTTCAGCTGTTGGAATATTACTCCCTTTGCTCAATGCATTTTGAATATTGTATCCTACAATGTTCAATTCATTTTGCAAGCGATTCATTTGGTAAACAAACAATCGATAATCTGTCGGATGCCACTTGAAACGAGGGATATAGGTATCTGATTCTTTTCCAGAAAATACATTCACCGTATTGTGTGTGGTCAGGTCATATACATGTGCTGAAACTTGGCTGTTTTTTTCCCCTGCCTTGGGATATTTGAATGTAACTCGTTCAGGATACAATTGGCCGTACAAATCCATTCCGTATTCAGGAACTTCCGTTTCGTTGAATTTCAAATAGGCAATGGCCAAACTGCTCGGGCTCCATTGATAGCCCTGCACCAAAGCAAATTCCTCCTCGTAAACCCAATCTGTAGCGCCATTGATGATGGTATTCCATTGGCCATCTTGGGTTACTGCTGTTGTTTCATTTCTATTGATATCGAAGATAAAGATGTTGTTGTCATATACATAAGCCACTTTGGTTCCATCAGGACTAAAACTAGCCAAGCGGGTTTTGTTTTTCTCTCCTGCAATCAAAGCTTGAGTCTTGCCGGTGCTTAAATCATGAATGAAGTAGGTGGCATAATAACTGTATCTGTACAACGCCTCTTCCTTGGTTTCAATCAATATTTTCTTTTCATCTGCGCTGAAGCTATAACCACCAAATCCAGTCTCAGCATTTTTAAAAATACTCACCGACGAAGCGATTAGCCCAACTGAATCTCCTGTTGCATAGCTGTACTTGACAATATAGTCTCCCAATTTTTTGCTGCTCTTCTGTAAGGTGTAGTGTAGTCCATCGTTCATGCTGGGACCTTGCTCAAAGCGCTCGCTGGCAAAGGTGCTGCCTGTCCAAATCAACTCGTTGGTTAGTTTTTTCTGTCCCATGACCCAAACAGATTGGGACAAAATCAATGTCGTTAAAATTAAATATCTCATGTTCATAGCTTCTCTTGCGAATATAAGGTCAATTGCCCCATTGCGGTATTTTTGGGATATGTCAAAAGACTATAAAAGAATTGATTCATCCGACGTGTATTTCTTTCGTTCCTGTATAGGTGAACCGTCCGTCCACGTTGATGAGGAGGTGCTCAAGCGTTACGGTTCGGACGAAACAGAAGACCTTTGTTTTCCACCGCATATTGTTTTGCAACCTTCATCCACAGAGCAAGTTGCTGCTATCATGTCGCATTGTAACCAACAGAAAATCTGCGTTACCCCGATTGGTGCTCGCACTGGATTTAGTGGAGGTGCATTGTCCATCCATGGTGGGGTAGGACTGAGCATGGAGCGCATGAACAAGATTCTGCACATCGATGAAAAGAATGGGCAGGTCACCACTGAACCGGGAGTAATCACCCAAGTATTGCAAGATGCATGTGCCGAAAGAGGTTGGTATTATGCACCTGATCCTTCAAGCAAAGGTTCGTGTTTCATCGGTGGTAATATCGCAGAGAACGCAGGAGGTGCACATGCGGTGAAGTATGGAGTGACCAAAGATTTTGTTTTAAATCTGGAAGTCGTATTGCCCAATGGAGATATTATTTGGACCGGAGCCAATACACTGAAAAATTCAACAGGTTATCATTTAACACAACTCATGGTAGGCAGTGAAGGCACCTTGGGTGTAATTACCAAAGCGGTGTTAAAATTGTTACCCTTGCCCAAACATCAATTGCTGATGTTGGTCCCGTTTTATCAGGCAGAGCAGGCGTGTCAGGCTGTGAGCGCTATTTTTCAGGCGGGCATCATGCCCAGTGCATTGGAATTCATGGAGCGTGATGCCATTGATTTTGTCCTACAATTTTTGGACGATGTGGTTGTTCCCATTGAAGAAAAAGTACAAGCGCATTTGTTGATTGAGGTTGACGGGAATTATCCTGAGGTACTAATGCAAGACTGTGAGCGCATCATGGAGGTGTTGTCGGCTTTTGATTGCGGCGATCCATTGTTGGCTGAAGATGATGCTCAGAAAAATCAATTGTGGAAGATGCGCCGAAAAGTGGCAGAGGCTGTAAAGTCTCATTCAGTGTACAAAGAAGAAGATACTGTTGTTCCCCGTTATCAATTGCCTGCTTTGTTGAAAGGAGTGAAAGAAGTTGGTGCCAAATATGGTTTTCGATCCATCTGTTATGGACATGCTGGAGATGGAAACTTACACGTGAACATTGTAAAGGATGCGCTGACAGACGAGCAATGGAACGACATGTTGCCCATGGCCATCACGGAGATTTTTACCATCACGCGATCATTGGGAGGGACATTGAGCGGAGAGCATGGAATAGGTTATGTGCAGAGGCCTTATATGCATTTGGTATTTAATGCTACAGAATTAATGATGATGAAAGGAATCAAATCGGTTTTTGACTCCCAAGGCATTCTCAATCCATCAAAAATATTACCATGAGGATTGCCATCATTGGAGCTGGAGCTGCGGGATATTTTACAGCTTTGCAATTGCAAGAGTGTTTGCCGGAGGCGGAAGTGAAGTTGTATGAAAAGGCAACTCCATTGGCCAAGGTCAAAGTGAGTGGAGGAGGACGATGTAATGTGACACACGCTTGTTTTGAACCGGAAGAGTTGATCAAGTATTACCCACGAGGGGGCAAAGAATTGTTGGGCCCATTTCATCATTTCCAGCCTGGCGATACCATTGCATGGTTTGCGGAACGGGGAGTGGAATTGAAAGTAGAAGAGGATGGAAGAATGTTTCCCATTACAGACAAGTCGCAAACCATCATCGATTGTTTTATAGAACAATTGCATCCTGGAGTATTGGTCAACATCGGCGTAGCGAAATTTGAACCCATTGATCAGCAATGGAGATTAACCTTGGACAATGGGCAAGAGGAAATTTTTGATCGCCTAGTCGTCACTGCAGGCAGCAGTCCCAAAATGGCGCAGGCCTTGAAGAGTTTGGGTATCAGCATGGTGGATGCAGTTCCTTCGTTGTTTACATTCCACATACCAGATGAGACCTTGCAAGCCTTGTCAGGATTGGCTTTTCAGGCAGAGGTTGAATTGGATGGGGCACCTTGGACAACGGACGGCCCTATGCTCATCACGCATTGGGGTGCGAGTGGACCTGCAGTTTTGAAGATGAGTGCATGGGCGGCAAGGTGGATGGCAGAGCGGAAATATCAGGCCGAGATGGTGTTGAATAGCTTGCCACAATGGAATAGGGAGACAGTCAAACAACAGTTGATGGAGGTCCGCAAGGCCAGTGCCAAGAAGCAGGTCATCAATGCGCATCCTCCAGGGGTGACCAACCGATGGTGGAATTACGTTGTACAAAAGCACAACAAGGAGAAAGACAAATTGTGGGCTGATGTAACCAATGAGGCCATTGAAAGCTGGACAGATCTATTAACACAAATGCGTTTACCAGTCAATGTCAAGTCGAACTTTAAGGAGGAGTTTGTCACCGCTGGAGGTGTTGATTTGCGCAGCATAAATTTCAAGACCATGGAAAGCAGGGAGCAGAAGAATTTGTATTTCGCAGGAGAGGTGTTGGACATTGACGCGGTAACAGGAGGATTTAATTTTCAGGCGGCTTGGACAACGGCAGTAATCGCAGCGCGCGGTATAGCCAAATCATTTTCTTGAAAATAATTTGCGTAACAACAGATTAACAATGTATATTTGCACTCACAACATTGCGGGGTGGAGCAGTTGGTAGCTCGTTGGGCTCATAACCCAAAGGCCACAGGTTCGAGTCCTGTCCCCGCTACTAGAAAAAGCCAATCAGAAATGATTGGCTTTTTGCATAAAAAAGCGTTGAATGCATGCATTCAAAAGCTTTTGAAATGCAAAAAGAAAATGGCGGAGCCATTTGGCTTTTTCTAGTGAAGCCCCCCTTTTAGGTCCACCGAGCGAAGCGAGGTAATCCTGTAATTCAGAATCAAACCGAAGGTTTGAATAAATGAAAAGACAGAAAAAAAACAAAGATGCGCAGGGATCATAACCAAAACCTGGGGATTAGGCATAAATTTTAGTAAGTCGAAAAAGAAAAAAGTCAATATTTCTAACTCCTCTAAACTGCGCTCTGAATGCTTTGATTTTAGCATTGAAAGATTCAGCGGAAGCATTGGTAGATCGATTATCGAAGTAGTTCAAAATTGTTCTGTAGTGATTCATGATTGTTCTTGAAATTGTACTGAAAGATTTGAATCCAGATTGAGCCAC
>JBEISW010000334.1:0-2351 GCA_040375215.1 Crocinitomicaceae bacterium
GGTGGGAAGTTGTAGTGCAACAAAAATTTGTCATAACGGACAGCTGAAACACCGTCAATCAATTGCTCATCCAACTTTGTACCCAAAGTCAATGTGGTCAATGATTGTGTTTCGCCACGTGTAAATACAGATGATCCGTGTGCACCTGGCAAATAATCTACCTCACACCAGATAGGGCGAATGGTGCGCGTATCGCGACCGTCCAAACGAACACCATCATTTAAGATCATGTTGCGCATGGCATCCTTCAAACAGTCATGGGTATATTTTTTCAAAAGAAATGCTTTCTCTTTTTTCTCTTCGTCAGAGAATTGAGCGATGAAATCCACCTCAATTTGGTGGAACATATCACTGCGCTCGTGCTTTTCTGATGGCTTCTTAGCCGCATCATAAAACTTTTGGTAGCACTCGCTCCAAACGCGAGCTTTCAATTCCTCGTCTTTGGCCTCATGGCAATACTCACGCTTTGGGCCATTTTTGCCCACCTTAGTGGCCAATTCCAATTGCGCTTGGCATTGTACTTTGATAGCAGCATGCGCAACCTCAATGGCAGCAACCATTTCAGCTTCGCTCACCTCTTTCATCTCTCCCTCAACCATCACAATGCTGTCAGCGCTACCAGCTACCAACAAATCAATGTCTGCATGTTCAAGTGCAGAGCGGGTAGGGTTGACTATCAACTCACCGTTGATGCGAGCAACACGAACCTCAGAAATAGGTCCATTGAAAGGGATATCGGAAACAGCAAGAGCTGCAGAAGCCGCCAAACCTGCTAGGCTATCGGACATGTTTTCTTTGTCAGTTGAAATAAGGCTCACGATGACTTGCGTGTCACTGTGATAATCCTCTGGGAACATAGGACGCAAGGCCCTGTCAATCAAACGAGAAACCAAAATTTCATCGTCGTATGGACGCGCTTCACGCTTGAAGTATCCTCCTGGGAATCTTCCTGCGGCAGCGTATTCTTCACGGTATTCAACGGTTAATGGAAGAAAATCCATTCCTTCTTTGGCATCAATGTTTGATACCACTGTTGCAAGGAGCATCGTATCTCCTTGTCTCACAACCACAGACCCATGAGCCTGCTTGGCCAACTTACCCGTTTCAATGGTAATGGCGCGTCCATCTCCATGGTCAATGGTCATGGTAATTGCTTCTACTTTCATCTTATTTTTCGTCTTAATTTAATTCTTCTAAAAAACGACAAAAGGCAATATAAAATTGCCCTTTGCCAAATGGTGTATGGAAAGGAGCCGACTTACCTGCGTAAATCCAATTCCTTAACAATGGCACGATAACGATTGATCTCGGTCTTGTACAAATAGTCCAAAAGACTTCTGCGCTTACCAACCAATTTGATCAATGAACGTTGTGTGTTGTAATCTTTTTTGTTTCTTTTCAAGTGCTCAGTCAAGTGGCTGATGCGGTATGAAAAAAGAGCAATTTGCCCTTCTGAGCTACCAGTGTCAGTAGCTGACTTGCCATGCTTGGCGAAGATTTCTTGTTTTTTTTGTGTAGTTAAATACATGCTAATACTTTTTAGTGATTGTTATGTAGCCCTTTCGGGGTCGGCAAATATAATCAAAACAAATGGTTTTCAAAAGTTTATTCTGAAGTTTAGTTCAAAACAAACTTAATTGGAACGATGTATTTACTCCTGACCACCTTCCCATTGTGCTTGGCAGGTTTGAATTTGAAATCTAATCTTTTCAAAACATCAATCGCTTCTTTGTTAAAGTTTTTTGCACCAGGAACACTTCTTAGAACTTTATGATCCGTGGTTGTTCCGTTGCGCTCGACTATCATTTCCACATATACTGAACCTTGTATTCCTGCTTCTTTTTCAAAGGCTGGATACTGCAGTTTTTGTGCGATTTCTGTTCGGAGATCTGCCCCCAAATATTGAGCTTGTGCTTCTGCATAGGCCATGATGGCATTGGTATCGGAACTGTTGTCTAAGTAATATTCTTCAACTGGCGCTATCACATCGTCACTCGGTACATCGTGATAATGATAATCTTCCATTACAGGAGGGGGTGGTGGAACCTCTTCTCCTACTTCTTCAATTCCTTGGTATTGGTATTCAGGCTCAATGATTTTATATTCGGGTGTCGTTTGAACCGGCTTATAGTAGCGCTTTACCTTGATTCCCTCTGTCAAATACCATTCGTTTTTGTAGTGAATACAAGATTTGAGTTTGATTGTTAATGTGTCTTTTTTGTCAGCAATTTTAAACTGAATATTGTAGGTCCAAAAGTTGCCTTCTCTGTAGTGTTAAATGTAGTGCCCAATATATTTTGAGAATTTCATTTAAAAACAAAATACTGAAATTTAAGCCAAAGCAGATCTGA
>JBEISW010000027.1:0-13591 GCA_040375215.1 Crocinitomicaceae bacterium
AATTACAACCAAGATGAGTCATCTCTTCAATTTTTCAAGGATACGGAATTAACTGATCTGATTTCCCAGAACACATGGACAGGTATAGAGGTGGTAGACAGCAGTGTAGAAAACATTGGCAACTATGTCAAAAAAATGGATGAAGGAAATGAAATCTGGTGGTACCTCATTATCGTTGCTTTGATCTTCCTATTAACTGAAAGCCTATTAACCGGACTATGGAAAATGTAAAATCTGTTTTTATCAAGAACGCCAAAATTGTTGATGTTTCGAGCAAATGGAACGACAAACAAGTGGACATCATCATTGATAAAGGATGCATCAAAGAAATAGGAAAAAATTTGGCTGCACCCAAAAGCGCCTTGATCTACGATCAACCTGAGTTAATCATGTGCCCAGGTTTTTTTGATATGCAAGCGCGCGTTGGTGAACCCGGAAATGAAATGGCTGAAACCTTTGAAACAGCATGTGCCGCGGCTGAGCAAGGAGGATTTACGGATCTATTGGTTTATCCTTCTCACAATCCCCCAACTTGCCACGCTGCTCAAGTTTCTTATATCAAGCAGAGTGGGAAAAGAGGTATTATCCTTCACCCCACGGGTTGTATTTCAGAACAAATGAAAGGGAAACAATTGGCGGAATTATTTGACATGACACAAGCCGGTGCTATGGCCTTTACAGATGACAAAGAGTCACTCTCGACAGCTATGATGATTAAGGCTTTGGAGTATGTGAATAGTTTTGGAGCGCTTCTAATGGTTTTTCCGTTAAACCAACAAGTCAATCCGGATGGATTAATGCATGAAGGGAAAACATCCACATCAATGGGAACAAAAGGATTGAGCAACCTGTCAGAATACATGCAAATTCAAAGAGATATCGAAATCCTAGGTTACACTGGTGGACGAATTCATTTCTCCAATGTATCATGTGCTGAGAGTATTGAACTCATTCGAAAGGCAAAGAAAAAAGGAATGACTGTGACCTGTGGGGTTTCTGCTCACCAGCTCAGCTATCTTGACGAGGATTTAACAGCTTTCCCAACCAATTTAAAAGTGCTTCCACCCTTTCGCTCTCAAAAAGACAGAGAAGCGCTCATCAAGGGCTTACAAGATGACACCATTGATGTTATTGTTAGTGACCATACCCCTGTTATTATCGAGGAGAAAAGCGTTGAGTTTGAGTTTGCCTCTTTTGGAATCAGCACCTTGCCCACAGCTTTTTCATCCATATATACTGCTTTAGAAGGTGACATGGAGCTCAGTGCCATTATCCACAAAATGACCACTGCTCCACGAGAAATTTTAGGAATTGAAACACCTAAAATAGAAGTAAATCAACCCGCTAGATTTGCGCTCATTTCAACAGCTGAAAACACACAGTGGAATAAAAAAGAGTGGGCTGCCAAATCCATCAATTCACCTTTCATTGGCGAAACCTTACGAGGTAAGGTGATTGCTACCTTGATTCAATAATTTCGATACTGTATTTAGTTCCCTCCTGCGCACACTCCACTTGAGGAAAAACGCTACCTGCTTCTAATTCAAAAGCACTGAGATCTGGATAACGTGCGCTGAAATGACCCAGAATCAACTTTCTGGCTTGAAAAAATAGTGCAACTTCTGCAGCTTGTCTGGCAGTACTGTGATGGGTCTCTTTTGCACGCTTAACATGATCTTCCAAAAATGTTGCCTCATGATACAACAAATCAATTCCTATTAAATCCTCGTCTTCTAATTTCAAAGGCAAGGTATCCGTGCAGAAAAAATACTTTCTGACTTGTTGTCTTGGACTACAAACCTCATTGGGCTCTATCACCTTTCCATCTTCTCGATGAACAGGCTTGTCCTTTTTCAACATCAACAACTCATCCAAAGTCAATCTATAATGCGGTATGAATGACTTGACGATTTTTCGCTCAATGGGTTTCTCCTCAAACAAGTAGGCATTACAAGCCATGCGATGTTTAACGGGAATGCTCTTCACCTTTAAAAAATCATTCTCCCAAATCCAGTCACTGCTTTTACTGGTTTCGATAAAATGAAGTGGAAAGGAAAGGTAGGTATCAGAGATTCTAAAAGTCAAAGCCAACCACTCTTGCAATTCAGGGGGACCAACAATGGTCAAGTCAGCGGTTCTGCCCAGCAATGAAAAAGTACTCAGCAACCCAATTAATCCATAGATATGATCACCATGTAAATGCGAAATAAAAATGACCTCAATGCGTTGCATTTTGATACCATATTGGCGCAACTGCATTTGTGTGCCCTCTCCGCAATCCAGCAGAAAATAATGGTCACGCACAGAAACAACTTGGGATGTGGGGCGGAGACGCTGAGTTGGCGTCGCTGCACCACAGCCCAATATGGTAACGTCAAAATTCAATTAATGCTGAACTACAATTCTCTTGGTTGAACGACTTGAACCGTTTTGAACACTGTACAAATACACACCTTCCTCCCATTCTTGGGTATCCATCCACAAAGTATTGAAACCTCTCTTGGAAGTGTATGATTTATTGTAAACCAAACCGCCCAAAAGGTTGTGGACTTCTACTTTAACGATTTCAGAAACGGGGGATTCAAAATTCAAATTGAAGCCATTGTTGGCTGGATTGGGTTTTGCATTGCTCAATTCAAATTTCATTGAAGCGTTTTCAATTACAGCATTACCATCTGTAATGGTTAATGTATAGCCTGCAAATTGATAATCAACCGGGATGGGAAAGGGGATGGGGGGTAATAAAGCTGAAGCTTCTACGTTAATCTCAATATTGAAAATACCTGATTGAGTAGGTGTACCGGCCAATGTAGCGCATTTTTGCTCACCAGCAGGGAAAGTGCAATTGGCAGGATTACAAGCGATGGCTAAGCCCAAATTTGAGATGGGCTGTCCATTGTCATAGGTAATGCTCTCCAAAGCCACTGTTGAGATTGTATAACCAGCATAAGTAGGATCAATTAATCCAGCGTCGTCTGGAATCATGAAGTACATAACTTGGTTATAAGGTTGGTTAATAATCCCGTCCATCAATCCTACCGTAGTATCTGGGAAAACTCCATAAACCGCTCCCCCAAAATCATACGCCAAAGGATCACATTGGGCTGTTGCCCCGAAAGACAACATCGCCATTAAAATTAAAGTGTAAAGTTTTTTCATCGTATTTATCAGTTATAATTCTCTTTCAACTTCTTCCATATAGACCAAATCCACTGCCTCATTTACCGTAGGTGTAATCTTCAATACAGACTCCAATTGAGACAACGTGATTAGCTTTTTTACAGAGTCTTGAAGACCCGTAATGACACAAGATCCATTGGCATCACGACACAAACGATTGGCCACCAAGATGGCTGAAAGACCGCTGGAGTCAATGTATCTTGTGGAAGACAAATCCAAAATGATATTTCGAACGCCGGCCTTGTTTTGAAGAACAATCTCACTCTTGAGCTCAGGAGCTTGAAGAGCATCTAATTTCTCGACATTAGTGGAAATAATAACCAACTTGTCTTTGGGTTCAACAGCGAATTTCATTTGATGGTGTTTTCACAAATATAACGAGAAATTTCAAAATTCCTAATTGCGCTGAATTCCCTGCGCCAGTAGATAAATCACAGCCATTCGCACAGCTACGCCATTTTCCACCTGATCCAGAATGATGCTGTAATCGCCATCGGCTACTTCAGATGATATTTCAACACCTCGATTGATTGGACCAGGATGCATAACAATTATTTCCTTTTTGACTTTCTCAAGACGTTCTGCTGTCAAACCATATTGCAGATGATACTCTCTCAAGGAAGGGAACAAGCGAACATCACCATCTTGGCGTTCCAATTGAATGCGCAGCATATTGGCCACATCGCACCAAGCCAAGGCTTTATCAAAATTGTATTCTACTTCAACACCCAAAGAATGAATGTACTTGGGAATCATGGTGCTCGGTCCACAAACCATAACCTTTGCGCCCATTTTCTGCAAACAGTCAATGTTAGAAAGTGCAACACGAGAGTGAGTGATATCACCAACAATCAGAACTTTCTTATTTTTTAGACTACCTAATTTTTCTCGAATGGAATAAGCATCCAATAGCGCTTGGGTTGGATGTTCATGTGTTCCATCACCAGCGTTGATAATGGGAACATCAATGTGCTGACTCAAGAAAATGGCTGCACCGGGAGAGGCATGACGCATCACCACCATATCCACCTTCATCGCCAAAATATTATTTACGGTATCCACCAAAGTTTCGCCCTTCTTAACACTTGAAGTGGCTGCTGAGAAATTGACCACATCAGCGCTCAAACGCTTTTGAGCCAACTCAAAACTTAATCTTGTCCTTGTGGAATTTTCAAAAAACAAATTCGCAACGGTCACATCACGCAAACTAGGAACCCGTTTGATGGGGCGCTGCAAAACCTCTTTAAACTCATCAGCATGATCAAAGATGAGTTGAATATCCTTGACCGATAGATCTTTGATGCCTAGCAAATGCTTTGTAGAAAGTAATTTTTCAGCCATTATTTTCTTGTTGTAACAATACTTGAGATTCTTTTTCCTTTTCAGACTTCCATACCACCCTGACCTTCTGCCCATCGTAATGATCCACACTTTTCCCAATCATCAAAGGCTCAATTGGCAATTCTCTTGAGAACTTTCTGTTAATTAATACTAGCAAATCTATTTTCTCAGGTCGACCATACTCCAACAATGCCTCGATACCTGCGCGGATGGTTCTTCCCGTGAAAAGGACATCATCAATCAACACCACGTTTTTACCATCCAGATGAACTGGAATTTTGGTAGTATGCGCCAACAACTGTTTGTCTCCTCTTCTAAAGTCGTCTCTGTAAAAGGTGGGATCAACACATCCATGCACAATCTGAATATTGGGATGGATATTCTTTAATTCGTCGATAATAGCTGTCAATAGATTGATACCACGTGGCTGCAATCCGATTAACACCGTATTTTCAAAGGGATAATAATTTTCAGAAAGCTGAAGACACAATCGTTTGATGACCACACCCAAGAGTCCCTCATCCAACAAAACCCGTTTCTTAGACATGGAACAAATTTAATGCTTTCCAATTATTCAGGCGAAATAAAATGCATATCATCATGCTTGGATTGAATTTCATTTTTCACTGTCCTCAATCGCAACGCCAAACGCAGCAAACTTTTCTCATCTTTTTCCATCATCCATTGTAGCGCTCCCTCATCATTGTCGGCAATACGGGCAACCTTCTCCAATAATGGATAATCAAATTTCAGCAACCATTGACACGCTTGCTCGCGACCTTCTGCGCACTCAATCATGGCCATTAAATGCGGGAACTTGTTTGTCAATAACCATTCACGAGCCTCTCTTTTGTGATACAAGGCAAATACAAACAAACCCAACTCAGGATATCCATTGGTGATTAACCAATCTCGAATCTCCTTGTTTCCCATGATGGCCTCAGACCAAGCCAGTATTATTTTCTCAGGATATGCCACTTGATAATTTTTGACAAAATAAAAACAAATCCAATACAACTGCCGTTATTTTGCCCTGAACTAGAACGAAATGTTTATCAAACTCTTTTTCTCATTTCTCATCATTTTGTATTTAAAAAAAAATGGACAAATTATTCTTGGACATGAAGTCGATAAGTTAATCAAGAGTCCATTTGAAGTGGTGGATCAAGGCTGGGTTGATCGCGGTGCACTATCCATTAACAGCACCCAAACCTATCTTTCCCATTGGGCATCCGGTGGAAATAGCGCATTCAACTTGACAGGCCTATTTAATTATGGTATCTTTTATAGAGACAATAAACATAGTTGGGACAATATCATAGATGCCGCCTATGGAAGATCCGTCATTGAACTGAATCAACCCTCAGTTAAAACAGATGACAAATTTGATTTCACAACAAAATACGGAAGGCGAGCCAAATTCAATTGGAGCTACACCGCAATGATCAATTTCAAAACCCAATTTGCCGGCGGATATATTTCAGGTAACCAGGGCATACCAGACTTGCAAAGAGGAAAAATATCAGATTGGCTTTCCCCTGCATACTTCACCGCAGCCCTTGGAATGGATTATCTGAAACAAAGAACGATTACTTGCTTCCTTTCCCCTTTCACTGCCAAAGGGACCATTGTGAAAAATCACAAGTTGGCAGATATGGGACAGTTTGGTGTAAAGCCTGCTGTGAAAGATGAGAATGGCCAAATCATCAAACCTGGAGAAAACTTAAGGATGGAATATGGCGCTTATATCCGCGTGGGCCTCTCAAAATCATGGAAAGATCAATACCGATTGGACGCCAAACTGGAAATGTTTTCTAGTTATCTCCACAACCCTCAAAACATAGACTTCAACCTGGAAAGTGTTTTGGGATGCAAAATCAATAAATACTTGGGCTTTTCAGTAACCATGCAAATGATTTATGACGATGATATAATATTGATTAAACAAGCTGCAGGATATGACAACAAAGGCAACGCCTTACCTGAAATCAAAGGTCCTGGACTGCAGTTCAAAGAAGTTTTGGGCATTGGTTTTCAATATTCTTTGTAATTGAAAAGAATTTACCTATATTTGCATCCCAATTTTTAAGAAAATGAAAGACGGAATACACCCCGAAAACTACCGCTTGGTTGTTTTTAAAGATATGTCAAACGAATATGCGTTTTTAGGCAAATCTACCATCAATACTAAAGAGACCATTCAATGGGAAGACGGTAATGAATACCCTGTAGTAAAGTTGGAGATTTCTCACACTTCGCACCCATTCTTCACAGGAAAAGTAACTTTGGTGGATACTGCTGGTCGTATTGATAAATACAACAGCCGCTTCTCTAAGTTCAAAAAATAATTTGCGATTTCGCAAAGATTCAAGGGGCTCATTGCCCCTTTTTTCGTTGATAACGCGGGTGGTACAAACTAATCTCCTCTCGCAATCTTTGTCGATCAAGATGGGTGTATATTTCCGTTGTGGTGATGGAGGCGTGACCTAGCATTTCTTGAACAGCCCTTAAATCCGCTCCAGCCTCCACCAAATGGGATGCAAAGGAATGCCTGAACGTATGAGGCGAGATGGCCTTTTTAATTCCGTTCTTTTCCGCCTCACGCTTAACTATATTCAGAATGGTCATTCTACTCAACCGACTCCCGCGCTGATTCAAAAAAACAATGTCTTGAAATTCTTCTTGCACCTTCTGGTGATTGCGCTCCTTTTCCAAATAGTAATTCATCCATTTAACAGCGGTGTTGCCTATGGGAACCAATCTCTCCTTATTGCCCTTTCCCAAAATCTTCAAATACCCTTCGGAAAAAAAACAATTGGATAACTTGAGGGTCAACAACTCTTCGACACGCAGTCCGCAACTGTAAAGCGTTTCCAATATTGCCCTGTCTCGATGTCCTGCCGATGCAGACAAATCAACATGATCCAAAATTTGAAATACTTCCGATTGATTCAAAACATCTGGCAAATACTTCCCCAGTTTGGGACTGTCTATGTTAATCATCGGATTCTTGGCCATGCCATTCTCCATCACCATGAAATCATAAAAAGCCCTTAAAGCCGAAAGCAATCTATTCTGAGATGCAGCTGCTATACCATGCTCGACACAATAGACCAGGAAAGCGCGGACATGATCCTCGTTTGCTTGACTTACTCCGACACTTTGATCTTTGAGATATTCCAGCCATTTGGTCAAATCAAAAGCATAGGCCTCCACACTTTTGGGAGACAATCCTCTCTCCAATCGGAGATAGGTGATAAATGGCTTAAGTTGATTTGACATGTCTTCTCATAAAAACGGAAACCCTCCACTAGGGAGGGTTTTCAGACATCATTACCTAAACAAATTCTATTATTAACCAAAGTACTTAGCGTAAGCCGTTGCTTATCAATAAGTATGCGTTCAATCTTTTATTGCACCCATTTCTGCTGGGTGATCATCAATGCCTCTTGCACTGTAATGCGGTTGCCATCTTGGTATGCCGTTACAAATGGTCCAGGTAAATTGGGACATTGTGCTGTCAAAGCAACGCGCTTATCCCGGGCTTCCTTATACTCTTCAAACTGACCATGCGTCCACTTCATCCAACCTTCATGGTTCTCCACTTGACAATTTCCTTCGAAGCCAAACTTACTCTTCCACTCTGCCTTGCCTACGCTGCGGTGATTGGCCAGAATCTGAACACGGTATTTCACTCCATTGCTGCTGCTAACGTTCAGCTTGCTTTCTTTATTCTTGACAGGAGCCTCTTTCAATCTTTCTTTTGGTGCCACAACTGGATTTGAGGTTTCCTTTGTTTCAGCGACAACCTTTTCTTCTGTCTCTACTTTCGGTTTAATTTCAGCAACCACATCAACATTGTTGCTTTCACTCTTCACCTCTTGGATTTCAGCTGGTTTTGGTAATACTCTTGCACCCGCCACGATGGGAATTTCTCTGGGCTGATTGTCTACAACAAAACTCAACTTACCATCAATGGTTAAACCACTTTCAGGCAATGCGCCACATGCCAATTTGTATTTTATAGCAATCACATCTGCACCAGGAACTTCAAACCAAACGTATTTTATATTGCTTCCATCTACGGTAACTGTAGCTCCACCATTTTGAATTTTGGAAATAACACACCCCTCGCTAGACCATTCCTGTAGTTTTAGGAAGCCCGTCAATCCATTCAATTTTACCAACAGTTCTACCACAAAATCATCACCTACTTTATTGATAAATCGCTCGCAAGTGGGCAAGTCATTGTTGGCGTTTAATGTTGTTTTATAAGCATACGCCAACATCTCATCCTGTGTTACCAACATTTCGTTTTGGGTACTCCCCTCTTGCAGGTTACTCGAAACTGCGATGTCCTTTCGCTTGCTTTTGTCAATGTAAGAAAACACACCAGAAATATCATTTAAACCGCCTTCAGCGCCATTCTTCACCAATTGATAAGTAATTTGAAACTGGTCAACTTGAGGCAAGTTCATCCAAACAAATCTAATCTTCTGCTCTGAAAAAGTGAAAGATGCCCCTTTGGTTTCCATCGCTCTAACAATATAACCTTGAGGAATATTGATTTCCAATTTGGCAAAACCTTCTAAACCAGTTTTATCAATTTTAACTTTCACGACACTTGTACCGCTTTTGGTAAAAGCCATTGGGATTTCTTGCTTTACAGTGGGCTCATCCAAGTCCAAGCTAAAGAAGCTCATTAGGCTAATGGTCATTAGATGAAGTGTAATCAAGAGAATTCTCATGTTTATTCTTTTTGTCGAAACAAAAATGAAATTTGTTACCAACCCTTTTCCGTTTTGTTTCAACATTTGCAAACAGTAAATTGTGAATTGCATGAAAACCATTGTACAAAAAGTCAACGCCGTAAAAAAAGTATATGCGCAACTGGATAAGAAGATTGATTCGCTTCAAAAGCAATCCGGACTTCATTGTCCATCAGGCTGTGGACAGTGCTGCAAAAAGGCAGACATAGAATGTACTCCTGTTGAATTTTTGCCTATGGCCTTGGATTGGTTGGATGAGGGTGTGCTTTGGGAAAAATATGAGGAGATCAAAAAGCAAGAGTCAACATTTTGCTTCGTCTACCGCCCCAGTGTTACCTCATTTGGAGGTCTTTGTAACAATTACCCCAATCGCGGATTGATTTGCCGTTTATTTGGTTACTCTGCTCGGATAAATAAAGAAGGAAAAAAGGAAATGGTGACATGCAAGATCTTAAAAGAAAATCAAGCTCCAGCATTGGAATTCATTGCAACCCATCCCAAGACAATGCCTATCATGACCAACTACTCTTCGCGCATGGCCAGTATTGATTTACAACTCAACACCCACATGCCCCTCAATCAAGCCATGCTGCAAGCCATCGAAACCGTTGGTGCCTATTATGCTTATCGACGAAGAAGAAAACCCAAAAAGTAAAAGACCACCCCAATAACAAGGTGGTCTTTCTAAACCTGCAAGGAAAATATTACACCGGTTTTATCCGGTAACCTAATGGTATGACGCTCGCCCTGCTGCAGGGTTGCCTACTATTTTCCTCGCCTACTTATTTTTAGGGGAGCTTCTTAAAAGAAACTTGTTAGTAATTGCGCTGCATTCGCAATCTGACAGTACAAAGCCACGTTATTTTCGTCAAGATGAATTTGCGCCATTTTTTGACTTCGATACTTTTAATTGTTGTCATGTCCCTCGATGTGTTGGGGCAAGAAAAAGTGCGCATTGGTTTATTTACCAATAAAGAATTACAAGAAATTCAATTCCTTGTTGATCAAGGAGGAGCACTGCTGCAAACGGAATCGTCTTCCGTTATTCTCGGCTCAGGCACCACCATTGTTCTTAAAAACAACGATGGCATGGTATCCGCCCATGCCGACACCATCCACATCAACGCAAAAAAAATCTCACTCCAGGCCACCAACATTGAAACCGTTTTCCAGATTCAATTTTCAACCAAAACCAGAAAACTGAAGTACGGTGAACAACTTGAATTTCGCGTGGTCAACAACAAATTGGAGATTGTGAATGTCATGCCTTTGGACACCTACATTGCAGGTGTGGTAGAAGCTGAGGGCGGTCCCAATCATGAATTGGAATACTACAAATCTCAAGCAGTGATTAGTCGAACCTATTTACTCAGTCAATTCTACAAACACATCGACGATGGTTACAACCTTTGTGACCAAACCCATTGCCAAGCATTCAATGGTTTACCCAAGCATGAGCACATCATGACCAATGCCGCTGAGCAAACCAAGAGCTTGGTTATTGTCGATGAAAATGCCAACCTCATCACCTCTGCCTTTCACTCCAACTGCGGCGGAAGAACCAACAGCTCAGAATATGTTTGGACCAGAGCATTGCCCTATTGCCGGGAAACAGTTGACACGTTCTGCATCAAAATGCCCAACAGCAATTGGGAAAAGAGAATACCCCTCAATGACTGGAAAAACTACCTCGCCAAAAAACGCCTCTCGTCATCTGACAGTGCCAATTATGCCTACTTCCCCAGCGAAAAGGAAGTGTATTACCGAGAAGGCGAAACCCGCGTTCCTCTGGTGGATATGCGCAAAGATCTTAAACTAAAATCCACCTATTTCTCAGCTTATCAGGAAGGGGAAGAAATGGTTTTGGTAGGGCAAGGTTTTGGCCATGGCGTTGGTCTTTGCCAAGAAGGCGCGATACGTCAAGCGCAATTGGGATACAACTTTGAGGACATCATTCACTTCTATTATTACAATGTTAAAATCATTCCCTTCCAATACATTGCTTTTTTCAAGTTTGAATAGGCAATAATTCGGGGAAATATGCGTAATTCGCAACGTGAATAAAAAAATTCTTGGTCTCCTATTTTTCATTATTCCCATTGCCCTTTTGGTAATGAGTTCATCGTGTAAAAAAAACATTGAGGTAGATACAACTGGTCAACTGACCTTCAGCACAGACACCGTGTTTTTTGATACGGTATTCACCACCATTGGAAGTGTAACCAAGACCTTTAAAATTTACAACCCCAATAACGGTGTTGTAAAAATTGACAACATTCAACTCAGAGGTGGCGCAGCATCGCATTTCAGGATTGCTGCTGATGGGGACAATGGCACTTCTTTTGGCGATATCGAAATCCTGCCAGGTGACAGTCTCTTTCTTTTTGCCGAAGTCACCGTGGATCCCAATGACGATTTCTTCCCTTTCATCGTTGAAGACTACGTTGACATACAATACAACGGAAAAAATGAAAGCATTTACCTCGCAGCTTTTGGACCGAACGCTCATTTTCACGGTGGGCCTGATGCTTTGACCACAATTGGTTGCAATGAAGTTTGGAACAATGATTTGCCGCATGTGGTGTATGGTGTGTTGGAAGTTGAACCCGGCTGTCAACTCACCATCAATCCCGGCACCCAAGTGTACATGCATAAAGGAGCGGGAATATTGATCAACGAAGGGGAATTGCATGTGCAAGGGGAATTGGGCAATGAAGTTGTATTTCAGGGAGACCGATTGGATGCGGATTATACCGACTTACCCGGACAATGGGGAACTGAAATCGATTTTCAGATTACAAGCAACCAAGGTCCGGACATCTATACCCTTTCCCGAGGGGGCATTTGGATTTATCAAAGCACTGGATCGACCATTGATTACGCGATTTTGAAAAATGGGAATACAGGGATTCAGGTCGATACCACAGGCACCAACAATTTTGCGCTAACCATTACCAATACCAAGATTGATAACATGGCCGGTGTTGGACTTTGGGGACAAGGTGCACACATCAAAGGACGAAATTTGTTGATCACCAACTGCGCTGAAGGTTGCGCGTATTTTTCCATTGGCGGGAAATATGAAATGGACAACTGCACCTTTGCCAACTATTGGAGTGGCAGCACACGAACGGCGCCAACAGTAGCACTCAACAATTATTACAAAGACGTTAATCAAGTCATTCAAGTCCGTCCCATTTATAACACCATTTTCACCAATTGCATCATGTATGGCAACAGTGCGGACCTCAATGACTTTAATGAGTTGGTGGTGGATTTGGAATACCCCGAGTTGCAAGACTATGTCTTCCGTTATTGTCTGATTGATTATGACGGGGCCACTTCAGACGTTGCCCATTGGGACAACATCATCAACCAACAAGCTCCCCATTTTTGCGACGCCAATGACGGCAATTTCAAGATCAATCAAAACAGTACCCGCATGATGGGAGGACCATTTGGAGGCGGGCTCACAGACATCCTGCAACAGGAGACTGGATCGTGGAAAGGCTGCTATGATTACACCGGCAGTTGTGATTAAAAGGAATCTATTATCTTTGAACGAAACCGAAATCACAGAAACACAACAACGATGGAGCACTTTGATATAGACCTACAGCGCAAATGGGAGTATGAGAATGGATTTTATTTGAGTTGTGAAAATGGACGCTTGGGCAAGTTGCTCAATCAATTGGAGATCTACAAGCAGATATTGAATCTTCCTGGCGATGTTGTTGAATTTGGTGTCTTCAAAGGTGCTTCTTTGGTTCGGTTGATGACCTTTCGCTATCTATTGGAAAACGACTTTACCCGCAAGGTGATTGGCTTTGATATGTTTGGCAAGTTTCCTGATATCGCCAAGTTTGAAGAAGATAAAAAGCTGGTCAAAAACTTTGAAACTGACAGTGGCTGGGGAATTCAAGAAGCACGACTTCATGGCTTGCTCGAGAAGAAAGGATTTCAGAATTATGAATTGGTTCAAGGGGACATACTCGAAACATTGCCAAAATATGTCGAGAAAAACCCAGCGCAAAAGATAGCCTTGTTGCATATTGACGTTGATGTTTATGAGCCTACCATGGAAATCTTGGAAAGATTGTGGGATAAGGTCGTGCAAGGTGGAATAGTCATGTTGGACGATTATGGTGCACATTACGGAGAAACCATTGCAGTGGATGAGTTTTTCAAGGATAAAAACGTGTCTATACAAAAACCACCATTCAACTTTATACCGGCTTACATCGTCAAGGGGTAATTGTCTTTTAAAGCAATACTACTAGTTGATCAATTTGATCTTTGAA
>JBEISW010000276.1:0-3050 GCA_040375215.1 Crocinitomicaceae bacterium
CCACATTGGCTTCTGAAATCATGGACCTGAGTGGCCAGAAATTGTTTTATACTTTGGACAGTGAAGTTTCTGCTGCTCAGTTGTTTCCAACAGAGCAAGGCGGTGAGAATTCTATCTATCTGTCAAGAGAGCAGTTGTTGCAGATTCAAGAGCGCCAAACCAAGAGTGATCGATACCGGGATGTATTGGATATGGCCATTGAAAAGTGGAGAAGCAGGGTGATCGGATTTTTAGGGGAAATGGAGAAGGGAGATCTTAAACGATGAAGAAATTTTTCATTGTTAAGTTAAAATTAAATTTTTTCTATTTTGTTCGTGTCAATTCAGTAAGTTTGGAATAAATCCAGAGGATATTGTCAAAGGTTCAAGAAATTATTTCCCATTACCAACCCATCTCGTTAAAAGAGATGGATGGTGTTGCTTTGATGAACCGCACAGACACCAAGTATCTGATGTCGGTCAGTCAGTTGGAATCCGTTCTTGAGGAGGTGGCTAACCATTACCGTATTTTGGACATTAAAGGCGTGAGAAGCAATCATTACCAATCTCAGTACTATGACACTCCGGATTTTTATTTCTACCGACGTCACCACAGTGGAAAGCAGAACCGTTTGAAGATCCGAAAAAGAATGTACGTTGAAAGCAACCTTACATTCTTGGAAGTCAAGTTCAAAAGCAATAAAGGGAGAACAGAAAAAGACCGCACCAAGTTAGATGCCCTATCTCCTGAGCTCTCTTTGGAAAATGAACACTACATTCACGAGACCAGTCATTTTGAGGAACATTTGGAGCCCAAGTTGATGAATCTTTTTGAGCGCATCACACTGGTGGATCAGGCATTGCCCGAGCGAATCACCATCGATTTAAATTTGAGTTTTGTCGTTAATGACAAAACAGTTGATATTCCTGATTTGGTGATTATTGAAGCCAAACAAGAACGTCAAAATCGGCACTCCGTTTTTTTACAAGCCCTGAAGCGTCGACTGATACGTCCAGAAAGCATGAGCAAATACTGCTTGGGCATCGCGTTGTTGACAGATCAGAAGTCAAATATGTTTAAAGAAAAAATTAGAACAATTAAATCACTTACCCATGGATCTTTTATTTACCATTAAGCAACTCAGTTTTCATTTTTTGGATGTGTTGCTGCAAGCAATGCCAGCACCTACTGATATTCCTGTAGCTGAGGCGCAGGAAAAGTTTAAGCCTCTGGGCGCCATGAAATTGGCCAATTGGGAAGATCTATTGGAGATGGTTTTGCGTTTGGGTGTGCATCTGTTTTTCATCACTTTGATTGTTCGATTTATCTATTACCCCATTGCGAAGCGAAAAGATTTTCTGTTCACCTATATGTTGTTCAGTATCTCTATTTTCCTCATGTGTTTCATGTTGGAAAGTGTCAAGTTGGAGATGGGATTTGCTTTGGGATTGTTTGCTGTATTTGGTATTATCCGTTACCGCACGGATGCCATTCCCATCAAGGAAATGACTTACTTATTTATCATCATTGGGATGTCGGTGATGAATGCTTTAATCAATAAGAAAATTTCATTGGTGGAATTGGTCTTTGCCAATATGGCCATCATCGGATTGACTTATGGATTAGAAAAAGTTTGGTTGTTGCGTCATGAATCTCAAAAGATTATTTTATACGACAACATTCACTTGATTCAAACTGGAAGACACGATGAATTGAAGGCTGATTTAGAAATGCGCACAGGCATCAAAATCAATCGTGTAGAGATTGGTAAGATTGATTTCTTGAGAGATACAGCACTGCTAAAGATTTACTTTTATGACGATGAGCAGCACTCTCAAATGGACGAGACATTTTCTCAGAACATCAACGCATAAGCAGAACTACTGCTGAAGCTTCTATTCCTTTTTCTTCTCCAACAAAGCCCAACTTTTCACTGGTTGTGGCTTTGATGGAAACAAGGTCGGTTGTGATATGACACAACTCAGCGATGACCGCTTTCATTTCTTCTACGCGCTTTAAAATCTTAGGTCTTTCTAGATTAATTGTGGCGTCTAAATTGTTCACGCGCCAACCATCTTCTTGAATTTTAAGCATGGTAGATGCCAAAAGTTTTTTAGAGTCAATGCCTTTGTATTGAGCGTCAGTATCCGGAAATTGGTAACCAATGTCTCTCTTACCAGCTGCGCCCAAAATGGCATCGCAAATGGCATGCAAAAGCACATCTGCATCACTGTGCCCCAAGGCTCCTTTCTCGTGCTCAAATTGAATTCCTCCCAACCACAATTCACGACCTTCCACCATTTGGTGAATGTCATAACCGTAACCCACTCTAATGTCCATTATTCATCGATGTTTTCAGAGCCGTTATCCTTGTCTCCAATAGCAAAACGCAAAGAGAATCTCAACGTATTGGCCAATGGATTTTGCTGTGTTGTGCTGATCAAATAAGACATGTCAATGGTCAATACTTGGTACTTCAATCCGGCACCAACGGTGATGAATTGGCGATTTCCTTTGGTTAAATCTTCAAAGAAGTAACCTGCGCGCACTGCAAATTGTTCCGCGTAGTTGTATTCAAAACCACCGCCCCAATTCACCTCTCTCAACTCTTCTCTTCCCACACTTCCTTTGATCACTTGGCTGTTGTCATCCAATTGGCCAGGTGCATCATAAAATGATTGCATGATTCCTTGCGCGACACCTACGTTTCTGTCCATACCCGAAATGATATTTCCATCTAAATCATAAATGGGTGGTGTAGGAACCAAAAGTTTGTTGAAATCTATTGTAAATGTGATTTTGTTATACTCATCCATATAACTGGTGATGGCGGTTCCGAGACGCAAATTGGTAGGTATAAAGTCACGATTGGCGGTATTGGTATAACGCATCTTAGCACCAATGTTGGAAATGTTTAAACCAGCATTAATTCCCATTTTTCTTCCAAACACACGGGCGTCTTGTTTGGAGTACAATGCTGACAAATCCACAGCTCCCGTTCTGCCAGGTTTGCTTTCTGCTCCCTGAACATTAATCCCTCCGGTAAGATTGGAATTGAAAAATCTTCCTGC
>JBEISW010000222.1:0-3960 GCA_040375215.1 Crocinitomicaceae bacterium
GCTAGGGTGCTCCCCAATTGAGCATCTTCAGCAGAAACATTCAATGTTGTTTGTATCATTTTTTTTCTTGAAAGTCCCGCTAAAATAGGGTAGTTTAGAACGGAAAGTTCATTCAAATTTTGAAGTAGGGTTTGATTGTGTTCAAATTGCTTTCCAAATCCAAATCCAGGATCTATCCAAAGCTGCGCGTTTGGTTTGCTTTCAAGTATTGCTTCAATTTTAATTTGAAAAAAGAATATTATATCCTGCACAACATTCGCATATGTCGGGTTGGCTTGCATGTTCTGGGGATTCCCCTGCGCGTGCATGAGGATGTATGGAGCTTCAAACGCATTTATTACCTCTTGCATGCCAGCAACCCATTGTCCTGCCGATACATCATTGATAATGTGAACGCCCAGCATCAAGGCTTTCTTGGCTACTTCCGGATGAAAAGTATCGATGGAAACAATTTGTTGGGGAAATGTTTTTCTAATCCACAGGAGCACGGGTTCAACCCTTGACCATTCTGTATCTGCATCAATGTATTCCGCTCCTGGTCTAGTGCTCTGACCGCCAACATCCAATATGTCCACGCCCATGGCTATCCATTGTTGGATTTTGTTCTGCATGTCCAATTGGTACCTGCTTTCAGATAAAAAAGAGTCGGGTGTACAATTGATGATGCCCATAACAGCAGGAATTTCCAATTGGTAAGGCTGACCATGTGAAACAAATTCCAATTTTTTTCTCATCGAATACGTTAATGCGTTTATTTTTGAACGAGTCCTCAAATATCAGACGTGGAAAAGACAATTACACAATATCAAGCGATAATTTCCTTATGCAAGGAGCTTTTTACCAAGAAAACAAAAGATTACGGAACCGCTTGGCGCATTTTAAGACCCAAAAGTTTAACCGATCAAATTTTCATCAAGGCGCAACGCATTAGAACCTTGGAAGAAACCGGTAAGAACAAAGTAGGGGAGGGCATTCAGGATGAATTTATCGGCATCATCAATTATGCGGTGATGGCATTGATTCAAATGCAGGATCACGATTCTTCTGATACAGATTGGCCGGTAGACAAAGCTGTAATGGCCTATCAGTCACAAGTCAACACAACGCTTGAGTTGATGATGAACAAAAACCATGATTACGGCGAGGCTTGGCGTGATATGCGTGTTTCATCGTTTACGGATTTGATTTTAATGAAGCTTTTGAGAATCAAACAGATTGAAGACAACCAAGGAAAAACTATTGTGAGTGAGGGTATCGAAAGCGGTTATCAGGACATACTCAATTATGCGGTTTTTGCATTGATTCAAATGGAAGAAGCCAAGCATGAGGCAGACAATGATTAAATCTTTAGTCAAGTCAATTAGTATTTTCCTTGGGGTTTCGTTGCTCGTATTTTTACTTTTTCACCTTTCTGGAAATGATCCCGTCAGAAATGTCTTGGGAGAAAACACCAACGCTGAGATCATTGAAAACACCAGAAAGAAGTGGAATTTAGATTTGTCATTGACAGAACAATACTTTTTGTTTTTGAATGGGATGTCTCCCATTTCTTTTCATTCCAGTGATGAAAGTTCACGCTGGGTGTGGCAAGAAAGTTTTCAGGGTTCAAAATTTCAATTTGGTGATTGGGCATTGGGATTGAAATGGCCTTTTTTAGGCAAGTCCTATATCAATGATCAGAATGTTTCTGAGGTATTGTTTTCTGTATTGCCAGCAACGCTTTTGTTGGCCACCGTTTCGATATTGTTGTCATTGGTCATTGGCGTGATATTGGGCATAGTAGCCGCCAAATATGAGAACACCATTTGGGATAAAATGCTCATTTCAATTTCGTCATTGGGGATGTCGGCGCCGTCATTTTTCATGGCCATAGTACTGGCTTGGCTATTGGCCGTTCAATGGGGAGCTTTCACCGGACTTCCATTGACGGGAAGTTTGTATGACCTAGATCCATGGACAGGCAGGCACATCGAGTGGCGAAACATTGTTTTACCAGTGATAACACTCATGATAAGACCGTTGGGTGTTGTTGTTCAATTGATGCGCTCATCGTTGTTGGAAATATACCAACAGGATTTTATTCGAACAGCCAGAGCCAAAGGACTTTCCGAGTCACGAGTATTGTGGGTACATGCAGTGCCCAATTCGATGAACGCTGTGCTCACAGCGATATCCGGATGGTTTGCCTCATTGTTGGCTGGTGCTTTGTTTGTTGAGTTCGTTTTTGGTTGGCGCGGAATTGGACAGGTGATGTTCCAAGCGATAGAGAAAGGTGATTTGCCCATTTTGATGGGAGGCGTCATCACCATTGCTTTGATTTTTATGGTCATTGATATTTTGATGAATCGATTGTACAAAGTCTTGGATCCCAGGCTTTAAAAAACCGAACCGCTAAAAGGGAATTGGAAGAGATGGAATGATGCTACAGCAGACCGTTTTGTCCTTAAATACAAGGTGCTATATTTCGCCAAATCTCATAAAAAATCACACATTTGGCGGAATATAGGTTGGTGGATGAGGAGTGGGGTGTAGCGAAAATCTTGATGTATTATGACAGACACAAGCAAAAATGTGTGCAGGTAATTTGCAGGTGATAACCTCAAAACACCCCAAAATCACCCTTAAATGACTTTTCCCGGATCAACACCAAAAGTTGGGGAGGAGTTTGGTAAAATATCGATTTTTGCAAAAAAGAGAAATTGGAAAATCATCTAGACTTACTGAAGTTGTTTTTACCTGAATTTTTAGTGGAGCACTTCGACATCACAAAGACTGAACAAGCAAATGAAACGCTTCACTTGTATTTTGAAGAGCGCAATAAAGTTCCGCCCGAATACCAAACCAAATTGATTGTTTCCAAAGGCTTTTTGGATGAGATTACCATACAGGATTTTCCATTGCGAGGAAAGAATGTATTTCTGCATATAAAAAGGCGCAGATGGACTGAGAAAGAAACCAATGTCATCTTGCAGCGTGATTGGAATTTAGTTGCTAAGGGGAGTAGGTTGACGCAAGACTTTGCGTCTTTTTTAAAAGAAATTAGTCGATACTAAATCCCATAGTTGTCAGGCCATAGCATCCTTTTATGGCGTCAATGGACGCGCTTTGCAACGTCAATACAAGGACTGGTTGAGTGAATTTAAACATTGGGATCAATTGCCTCATGCCAGAGACTATCTGATTTTTCCTCAAAACATGGGACGGCATCTATCCATGGATGAAACAGCACTCTCCCATGGAGAACTCTACACCGTCATTACCAATAAGGCGGCCAAAGGAAAATCAAAAAGTATTGTGGCCATGATTGCAGGAACAACATCCGAAAAAATCATCGACATTCTGCTAAAATTACCACAGAGAATTAGAGATCGTGTTGAGGAAATTACATTGGACATGGCTCCCAGCATGAACATTATAGCTAAGCGCTGTTTTCCAAAGGCTACGCTTGTAACCGATCGATTCCATGTTCAACAGTTGGCTACAGAGGCGGTGCAAGAAATCAGAATCAAACACCGATGGGAGGCGATAGATAAGGAGAATGAAGAAATTGAAAGAGCAAAGAAGAATAAGAAAAGCTACCACCCTGAAATTCTGGAAAATGGAGACTCTATAAAACAACTGTTGGCCAGAAGCCGATATGCGCTTTATAAAAGTGAATCCAAATGGACAAAAGATCAGAAACAAAGAGCGCAACTCTTGTTTCAACACTATCCTGATATAGAACAGGCTTATCAATTATCACAGCATCTGAGCTGGATTTTTGAAAATACAAAAGAGAAAATTTACGGATACACCAGACTCGCGCAATGGCATGAGAAGGTGGCTCAATCTGGATTCAAATCTTTCAGTACAATTTCAAGAACAATCATGAATCACTACAGAACAATTTTGAACTACTTCGATAATCGATCTACCAATGCTTCCGCTGAATCTTTCAATGCTAAAATCAAAGCATTCAGA
>JBEISW010000244.1:0-3569 GCA_040375215.1 Crocinitomicaceae bacterium
CGATGAATCTCATCGATAAATAAAATATCATTGGGTTCCAAATTGGTTAACAATCCGGCCAAATCAGCGGGCTTATCGAGTACTGGTCCGGAAGTCGTTTTAATCCCAACTCCCATTTCATTGGCAATGATATTAGCCAATGTCGTCTTTCCTAGGCCAGGAGGACCATGCAATAATACATGATCCAAACTTTCTTCTCGCAGTTTAGCGGCAGAAACAAAAATTTGAAGATTCTCTAATACTTGGCGTTGACCCGTAAAGTCATCAAACATCTTTGGGCGCAATGCACGCTCAAAATCACGATCACCTCCTTGCTCCGCTTGCGCACGGATATCAAATTCAGACATAATACAAAGTTAAATCAATCTGTTAAGATTCTATCCTGATATCTATCCCACAATTCTTCAAATAGTACTCTTGCCTTAAAAACATACAAGGGCGCATAAAAGTTTTGATCGATTGAATGATTGTTCTTTAGCATTATTCGATAGCCGTATCCCATACCCACTGCGATCCATGGAGAAAATTTATACTCTATAGAAATAGAAGGCTCGTACAAAATGACCATGCCTTCCTTCCATTTCACATTTTCACCATCCTCTTTCCAATGCAAAAAAGATTTACCACAACCCAACTGAACCGGGAGGGTACCAATCCAATTGTTTTTGTTATAAAAAACAAACTCGCCAAACAATGATGCATATCTCATTTTCAAAGGAACCATCTTTTCTTCTTGAGGCAAATACTCTTCGACTCCTCTTCCCATCCAATGATATCCCAAACCCAATGTCAGACGCTTATTGAAAATCAATCCAGCTTTCAAAGATTGTATTCCAATTCTTCGACCAGTCATGAAAGAATTGTAACTGGTCCAGTAAAAAGTAGGTTTGGGTGCGAACTGAAAATGATGCTCAAGCGAATCTCCCAAAGGATAAACTTGACTGCACAAAAACTGAGATTGCGCTAAAAATGATAACAAACAAAAAATCCGCAACATAACGTTGCGGACTTTTTGAAAATGATTTATTTTTTTAGTGAGCGTGCTCACCTGCTTTCAATGGAACAATTTGCGATACAAAATCTTCCTCATGCTCAGGATTGGAGTAATCATATGCCCAACGGTGAACTTCAGGAAGCGCACCAGGCCAGTTACCGTGCATGTGTGCCACAGGGGTAGTCCATTCCAAAGTGTTGGAATTCCATGGGTTCTGTGTTGCCTTTTGGCCAAACCAAATACTATGGAAGAAGTTGAAGATGAATAACAACTGTGCTGCGCCACCGATGATGGCAAAGGTTGAAATCATCGGGTTCAAATCCAATACAGCATCCAAATAATCAAACTCAGAGTAATCATAGTAACGACGTGGCGCACCAGCAATACCCACAAAGTGCATTGGGAAGAACACCCCCAAAACCACAAACCATGGTCAACCAGAAGTGAGCATAGCCCAACTTAGAATTCATCATTCTACCATACATCTTTGGGAACCAGTGGTAAACACCACCCAACATTCCAAAAATAGCCGACATACCCATTACAATATGGAAGTGAGCAACAACGAAGTAAGTATCATGCACGTTCACATCCAACGCTGAGTCGGCAAGCACAATACCTGTAAGACCACCTGTAACGAAAGTGCTCACTAAACCAATTGAAAACAACATTGCTGGGGTAAACTTAATATTTCCTTGCCAAAGCGTTGTAATATAGTTAAACGCTTTTACAGCTGATGGAATGGCAATCAACAATGTAGTGAATACGAATACTGAGCCAATGAAAGGATTCATACCAGTAACGTACATGTGGTGACCCCAAACGATGAATGACAAGAAACCGATGGCCAAGATAGAACCGATCATCGCTTTGTAACCAAAGATAGGTTTGCGAGAGTTGGTTGCAATAATTTCTGAGGAAATACCCAAAGCTGGCAATAATACGATGTATACCTCAGGGTGACCCAAGAACCAGAACAAATGTTGGAACAAAATGGGAGAACCTCCAGTTACATCCAAAGCTTCGCCTTGAATGAAAATATCAGACAAATAAAATGCCGTACCCATCGAACGGTCCATGATCAAAAGAACCACACATGAAACCAAAACAGGGAAAGAAAGTACACCTAAAATGGCTGTAACCAACAATGCCCAAATGGTCAAAGGAAGACGTGTCATTTTCATCCCCTTTGTTCTCAAATTGATAATGGTTACAATGTAATTCAGACCACCCAACAATGAAGAGGCAACAAAGAGTACCATAGAGATTAACCACAAAGTCATACCCGTACCCGAACCTGGCATTGCTTGAGGAAGAGCTGACAATGGTGGATAAACTGTCCAACCACCTGATGCTGCGCCACCTTCAACAAACAATGAAGCCACCATAATTAAACTTGAAACCAAGAAGAACCAATATGACAACATGTTCATGAAGCCAGAGGCCATATCACGCGCTCCAATTTGCAACGGAATAAGCAAGTTGGCAAAAGTACCAGACAAACCACCTGTCAATACAAAAAACACCATGATGGTTCCGTGAATGGTTACCATAGCCAAATAAGCGTTTTTGTCCAAGATGCCATCTGGTGCCCACTTGTCACCAAGAAAAGCGTTTAAGATGCCAAACTTCTCTCCTGGCCATCCCAATTGAAGGCGGAAGAAAATAGACAACATTACTGCGATGACTCCCATAAAGATAGCAGTAACCAAAAACTGCTTGGAGATCATCTTATGATCTTGAGAAAAGATATATTTTGAGATAAAGCTTTCCTCGTGATGTCCGGCAATCTTACAATGCTCGGAACTTTAAACGGTAGCGCAAATAGTGCTACTTTGTATGCTAATCCAAGTAATTATGGTTCTTGGAAGATAGGTGGAACCAGAAATGGTTGGTATGGCATTGAATTTGAATCCGGAACAAATTTGATGGCAAATAGTAATGAAGTAGGATTTCACAGAAATGGTAGTGGATGGCAATTGAGATGGTATAATGGAGTAGGTTATATTTATAAAGGAGCTCCAGGTGGGGGAACAGAAGCTACGATATTAGATAGTTCAAACCAAGCATATGCATGGAACATGAACCAAAATGTAAGATCAACAGATAGTCCTACATTTGGTACATTACAATTGACACGCTTAAATTTTGGTGCAACTGGCGCCACTCCATATAATTCTGCTGCAGGTGAAGGAACAGGAAACGGAATTACATTTGGTGGAGATGAAGCTGGTCCAGGGTATAGAATATTTACCACAATGGAAAATGTTGGTGGTAATTATTCAAAATTGGTGATTAATTGGCATACAGGAATAAGAATAGGAGCTTACACTAATTATGGCGGCATAAGATTTTATAATAACGCCTTTGGTGCCGGCAATCCAACTCCGTCTGAAATTTTCTCAATTGGAAATACCGACAATAATGTAAGAGTTGTAAATAGCTTAATTGTAAATGGAATAACAATAAATCAAGAACGATCTACCAATGCTCGTATGTATGGAGCGTCCGTCGGGTCTATGGGGTTACTTGGCGTTGATAGTGCTGGGTCATTCCGTTGGCAGATATATGGAGA
>JBEISW010000293.1:0-2869 GCA_040375215.1 Crocinitomicaceae bacterium
AGGTTTGACGGGTAAGAAATCTGCATTTGTAAGGACACCTAAATTTGCCATTTCAACTGGACAAAAAGGAACTTGGACCGATAAAAAATACCGCGCGGTTAAGATTGCTCCTTTGACATTCTTAGAAGCCTTCATGGTTTTGTATTTCGCAACTGGTTTAGTATTGGCATTTTATTATGTTGACTTTGGATTGTTTCCTTTCCATTTTATGCTGACTTTGGGTTACATTTTTGTGACCTACTACAGCTTTAAGCACGCCAATCAAGGATAAAAATATCACCATACGGTGAATGGTTTAATCTCATTTCATAAGCGACTCCCCTGGTGGTTATCAGGGGTTTCCCTTTTTATGATAGCCCAAAGTCTGCAAATGGGACAATTGTATTTTGGGATACTGTCGGATAAAGGTTGGTCAGGTATGTGGGTAATGTGGTGTGGTAGTTTGGTATCTTTTGTTGTTCCATTGGTGTTTGCCCCACTTTGGCAAAAATTACAACTTCAAACTGACAATCAGTTTTACTTGATCCGCTATCCCGGTTTTTGGGGAAAGTTCTTGCATGTCTTTCGTGTTGGGTATGTTGGAATCTTGGTTAGTGCTTTTTTGGTTTCATTTAATCTTCTGGCGTTTTCTAGATTTGTTGCATTCTTCTTTGTCATTCCTTTCAATGTTGCGTTGTTCAGTTCTTGGCTGCTAATGTTGATATATGCCCTATTCAATTTGAATGAAAAAAGAAAAAGAATCAATGTAATCATGTTGTCTTTTGTCATGGCTTGTGTTGTAATCATGATTTGGAAGTTGTTGCAAGTTTGGCCTGGAACAATGAATTCCAATTTGATTTGGAGAGATTTATTACCTAGCGATCAATCAAGTTGGATGCTCTTTTGGACTTACATTGGAGTGCAATGGTGGAGTGCTTTGATGTTTGATGGAGGTGGCAAAGAAACAGCTCGTTTTGTTGCCAATGCAACAAGATTGGAAACCATCAAGGCGGCAATGATTCCTGTCATTGGCCATGCTCTAGTTGCCAATGTCGTGTTGTTACTTTGTTGGTTTTTATTGCAAAGCAACCCCCAACAAAACCAAAATGAATGGACTTTCATTCCTTTGCTCATGCAAGAAATGCCTATGATATTTCAATGGTTGATTTTGATAGGATTCGGCGCAATGTTCTTATCGGTTTGCGCTTCTCAAATTCAGTGGGGTGGCTCTTTGGTAATGATAGATGGGTTGGAAACCTATTGGTCACAAAAGTTTAATGCCAAAATCCTGCTTCGTATTGAATGGTTGGTTGTTCTTGCTTTGTCTCTTTTGTCGTGGTTCTTTGCTTTTTATGCCAATAGCCTTATGCAATTGACGCAAATTGTTTTTTCCATTTCGGCTGGGGTTGCTCCATTCTATATCGGTCGCTGGTTTTGGTGGAGAATATCTGCATTAAGTCAATGGATGGCGATGATGACCTCGGCATTGGTAACGTTATTTTATTCAAAGCTTATCATATTTTTTCCAATCATTCATTTGAAATTCTTACCTATGGAGGAGAGTCGACTTATTGTGGTTACTTTGATCTCTTTATTCATGGGGGTAATAACTACCCTACTTTTTCCATCTGCCCAACCACATTTGGACTTTATTCAATCCACTGGATCAAGAAAGAAATTAGCATATCAATTGCTCTTAGCTATTGTTTTGGGTGCAATCTTTTTGATGGTTCAATTGGTAATATTGATTGGCTTGGTATAAAAAAAATCCTGGAGCATTGTCCAGGATCTTTACATCATACTATTTGAAGGTTTAAGGCATAAATGGAAAATTCTTTCCAGGATAATAAGCCATTTTATCCAATTGCTCTTCGATGCGCAATAGCTGATTATACTTGGCAATCCTATCACTTCGAGAAGCTGAACCTGTCTTGATTTGACCTGTATTTAAAGCTACGGCTAAATCAGCAATTGTGGTATCTTCTGTTTCGCCTGAACGGTGGCTCATAATGCTTGTATATCCTGAGCAATGCGCCTTGTTTACGGCATCGATGGTTTCAGTTAATGTTCCAATTTGATTGACTTTTACCAAAATTGAATTGGCAATTCCATCATTGATTCCTTTGGCCAAACGATTGACATTGGTAACAAACAAATCATCTCAAACCAATTGGACTTTCTCTCCCAAGGCTTCTGTCATCAATTTCCAACCCTCCCAATCATCTTCAGCACAGCCATCTTCAATGCTGACAATTGGATAACGTTTACACCAATCTGCCCAAACACCAACCATATCAGCACTTGTCAATGATTCACCTGTACTTTCTAATTGATAAAGCTTTTTCTCTGCATTGTAAAATTCTGTAGAGGCACAATCCAAGGCGATACAAATGTCTTCACCAGGTTTGTAACCTGCCGCTTCAATGGCTTGCATTACTACTTTCAATGCATCTTCATTGCTGGCTAGATTGGGTGCAAATCCTCCTTCATCGCCAACATTGGTCATGTGTCCTTGACTTTTTAAAACTGACTTTAGGTGATGGAAAACTTCAGCTCCCATTCGCAAAGCTTCTGAGAATCGCTCAGCACCAACGGGAACGATCATAAATTCTTGAACATCTACTTTGTTGTCAGCATGCGCACCACCGTTGATGATGTTCATTAAAGGAATAGGTAAAGTATTGGCGTTTACACCACCAACATAGCGATATAAGGGTAAACCAACAGTATTGGCAGCCGCATGTGATACCGCCAAGGAGACACCTAGTATCGCATTTGCTCCTAGGTTGGCCTTATTATCTGAACCGTCAATGCTGCACATTGCTCGGTCGATTAAATTCTGATCAAATATGGAAGCTCCTTGTAAAGTTTCGTTCAAAGTAGAAACAAC
>JBEISW010000369.1:0-1664 GCA_040375215.1 Crocinitomicaceae bacterium
ATCCAAGGTCACATCTTCACCTGCATAAGGAACAGTGCTAACGCCATAAATGCGCTCATTGGCTTTTAATTCAAAGGATGGTGAATGAATTAAGCACGTTGTAAGTAAAACCAAATGTTGTTTAACTGATTTTTTGGTATTCCCAATAAGCGGAGCTTGATGTAACAATGATAATTCATAACGCAAAGTATTCACCTCTAACCATTGATCAAAACGGATGTCGTACATCTGTGTTTTGTCAAAATCCATTTTGCGATGAAAACTCATTGCGCCAAACATAAAATTCCCATTAATTCCAAGAGACAATTGCTGCCCCATGTAATGGGCACTATCCATTCCGAATGAAAAATTTCTACCACCCCCAAAAACAAATTGATTTATGCCCCCTTCGCCACTATGAAGGATATCCCCTGACAAAGAATCATTCACTGCAAATGAATTACCCATGTTATACCCTACGCGACTATAATTATTTAAGCCTATGGCAAAGCCGTATGGAGAGCCGCTGCGTTTAAATGCAAACGCTACTTCTCCCACTTGGCCACTCCTATAAGGTGAGGAAGAAACATCGCCTTTGTACTTGGTTTCATGCACCATCATGCTGGATTGAAACGACGTTTCTTTTAACCATGCATATGAGGCAGGATTGTCCAATAATACGACATTCAAATCCGTAGGAACAAGTGATACCCCTGCCAATCCTTTGCTCAAAGCATTATCATGAATTGTCTTCTCTCCAATTCCCCAGCGCGTGAAAGGATCATTCATGGTGTATTGGGCCATCAATGGCGATGCACCTATAAAAATCCCAAAAACGATAAAAAATAATTTAGCCTTCATTTAACCAATAATTTAAGCCCCAAAGATTCAAGTGATCCACAATCACATAGCGCTCTTTAAAATGCTTTTCCAAATGTACGACATCACTCCCTGTAATCATGACTCGATCAATATGCTCTGTCTCACAAAATAAGTCAATCATTCCCTTTAATTCCTTCTGCCATCCCATCCATCCACCGATAAACAAATTGCTATTGGTACCTTTGGCAGAAATCATTTGTTGATGATCCATCAATGGCAATTTGGCAGTAAAATGGTTCATTGCATTCCAACGCATCTGTAATCCTGGTGAAATGGCCAATCCAGATATGCACCAGTCTTTAACTGCAGTATAGGTAACACAAGTTCCCAAATCCACAACAAGAATGGCTCCTTCTTCGGTAGAAACCGATCTAGCACCCATTGCTGCCATCACCCTATCTAAACCCATTTCAGAAGGGTCAATATAATCGATATAAAATGGCTTGATGTCCGCAAAAGATAAATTCACCACTCCTGAAAAACGAAGCCAATTCAAATGACCAATAACAGAACTAACAGCGATTATCGATGGTGGATATTTCAGTTCTATTGAATTCAATATTTCTGAAGATGGAGCCTCTCTAAATTGAAAAAAATCCAATAAACAGTTGTCTTTAAATACACCCAACTTGACTGAAGAATTTCCCGCATCAATGCACCAATTGAAACTCACCATTACTCTGTGTGCAATAAAGTTACCAATCCACGGGCTTCAATAGGCTGACCACCGCCGCGCGTGTAGCGGATATAATAAACATAAACTCCTTGAGGTATTAATTCTCCATTTTCTGAAATACCTGTCC
>JBEISW010000339.1:0-2265 GCA_040375215.1 Crocinitomicaceae bacterium
AGAGTTGATTTATAATACAATGGAAAAGTGTTTGATAAAATCAGACACTGAGAAAATACCCACCTATTTGGCTGCCAACAAAATGGCAGAAGAACGCATCGCTGCGATTGCCAACATCAATAAAAAATTCTAATCGCACCATGCTCAACAGAAGACACATTCGAATCAAAGTATTACAAATACTTTTTGCATACTACAACGAGGAAAAGCCAGATGCCGCACGATATGAAAAGATGCTATTCGAAAGTGTCGATCGCTTCCGTGAATTGTACATTTCATTAATGGGATAATGGTGGAAATGCACCAATTGGCCATTGAGAAAATTGAAATGGGCATGCAGAAAAGATTGCCTTCACACGAAGACTTACACCCCAATACGCGATTTGTAACCAACGAAATACTCCGCATTCTTGCCCACAGCAGGACATTGGCTGAGGGCATGAAATACAACCACCTCAAATGGACGGACAATCCAGAGATGGTTAAAAAAATATTCAAAGGTCTTATGGAAACAGAAGACTATCAAGAATACATGCAAACCACCGAAAGGGGTTTTGATTACGACAAGGAACTGGTCCTTCGCATTTTTAAAAAATTCATCATCAACCATGAAGACATCCAAGAATTCATGGAGGACCAAGGTATTTATTGGAACGATGATTTGGATTTAGCGGCCTCTATGGTTTTGCGCACCATCAAATCCATCAAATCCAATGATGAAGATGTTAGCTTCCTACCCTTGTGGAAGGACGGAGATGATGAAGAAGGCTATTGCCGAAATTTATTCCGGAAAACATTGGCTTTGGGTTCAGACCACGAGAAGGAAATTTCAGGTTACACCAAAAATTGGGAAGTAGAGCGCATCGCCACAATGGATATGGTTATCCTAAAGATGGCATTAACAGAAGCTATCTTCTTTGAAAACATTCCAGTTAAAGTGACGATGAATGAATACATTGAATTGGCCAAATACTACAGCACTCCCAAAAGTGCGCAGTTTGTCAATGGCATTTTGGACCAAGTCATTCCCAAATGGCAGAAAGAAGGAAAGATAAAAAAAGTGGGTAGAGGACTTATCGAGTGATGCCGAAAAAATTAATAGCAGTGGTTGGTCCAACCGCCAGTGGAAAGACAACCACTTCTATTGATATTGCATTAAAACACAATACAGAAATCATCTCATTCGACTCCCGTCAATTTTATCAGGAGTTGAATATTGGCGTCGCCCGACCCGAGAAAGTTGAATTATCATCTGTACCTCATCATTTCATAGCGACGCATAGCATCCATGAGTCTATCAGCGCCGGTCAATTTTCAGCAATCGCTTGGCCCATCATTCAACAACTTTTAGAAAACCAAGACACCATCGTTGCCGTTGGTGGCAGTGGTTTGTTCTTGAAGGTTTTACTCGATGGTATTGACCCTCTTCCGCAAGATGAAACCGTCAGGGCACACTTCACTTCCTTACATGCAGAAAAAGGAATTGAACACCTCCAAGATCTTTTGGAAGTTAAAGACCCTGAATACTTCCGTCAAGTAGACATATACAACCCTCACCGCGTTATACGTGCATTGGAAGTGATTGAATTGAGTGGTAAAAAATTCTCTGAATTGAGAACACACAATAAGCAACAACTGCCCTTCACCGTGGAATACCAATACCTACAACCTGATAAAACCATTTTGCATCAACGCATTGATGAACGAGTAGAAAAAATGATGGATATGGGGCTCTGGGAGGAAGCAGAAAGACTTTATCCACTCCGACAATTGCAGCCATTGAACACCGTTGGCTACAAAGAATTATTTGAATGTATGGAAGGTTTACATACTCTTTCAGAGGCCATAGAATGGATCAAAACACACTCCAAGCAATACGCCAAAAGACAGGTCACCTGGTTCAATAAAGAGGTGAATCGATAGCCATTGGTTTGGCTATATTTGTTGGATGAAAACAAATTTTCCCATTATTCACTCGCTAAGAGGAATGACAGCAATTGGTATTTGTTTGTATCATTATGTTTGTTGCACGACAGGTTACATTAATCCTGGGATCGTTTTCGAATCTTTTTATTTGCTGTCGCACACGGTACAAATATTTTTTATCATTTCAGGCATGGTGATACCAATCTCCATGATTGTTTCGAATTACACATTAAAAAACTTCTTCACCTTTCTTTGGAAAAGAACATTGAGAATAGAACCCCCTTATTTAATTTCAATCGTGATTGGTTGCATATATCTTTTTGCAAGGAATTTTGTTCC
>JBEISW010000017.1:0-16593 GCA_040375215.1 Crocinitomicaceae bacterium
AAATCCCCTGCATGTCAGGGGATTTTTATTTTTGTTCCATCATGATGCAAGAATTGTTTGCTTATTTTCTAAAACATCCTTTGGTCACAACTGATTCAAGGAACATCACACCTGGTTGTATCTTTTTTGCTCTAAAGGGTGAGAACTTTAATGGAAACGACTTTTTGATAATGGCCTTGGATCAGGGAGCTGGTTTGGTGGTGGGTGATGAGGATAGAGGGATTAAGGACGAGCGTTGTATTATTGTTCAAGACGCCCTAGAGGCATTGCAAGAATTGGCTAAAATGTACCGCGTGACGTGGAAGTTTCCGGTGGTGGCTATAACTGGAAGCAATGGGAAGACGACCACCAAGGAATTGGTTAGAGATGTATTGGCAACCAAGTTCAAAGTACATGCAACAAAGGGCAATTTGAATAATCACATTGGCATCCCACTGACCATCTTATCAGCACCAATCGATACAGAAATCGCCATCATAGAAATGGGTGCCAACCATCAAAGTGAGATTGCATCGTATTGTCTATATGCCATGCCTACCCATGGAGTAATTACCAATATAGGAAAAGCCCATTTGGAAGGATTTGGCGGTCAAGAGGGTGTAAAAAAGGGCAAGAAGGAATTGTATGATTATCTTCAAATGAGCAACGGCGAAATATTTGTCAATTTGGATTTGCCTTGGATGAAAGAGATTACTACTGGAATGAGAGTAGAAGCCTTTGGGCAGCACTTCACTGTTGAAGTAAAAGACAAAGTAAATGGCATGGATTTGCTATTGAAATCACCCGAGAAGAAAATCGCTTTTGTCTCGAATTTAACAGGGTCATACAACGCTTTCAATATTCAAACGGCATTGGAATTGGGTCATCATTTCGGGGTTGAATTGGAAAAGGCTTGTGATGCTATAGCACGATATCTGCCGGAGAATATGCGTTCTCAGTGGAAGGAAACGGAAAAGAACCACTTGATTATCGATGCTTATAATGCCAATCCAACCAGTTTGGAGCATGCACTGAATCACTTAAGTACAATAAAAGATCAAACTACTTTGGCTATTGTGGGTGAGATGCGTGAGATGGGTGAATACAGTGCGCAGGAGCACGGTAAGGTGGTTGATTTGATCGACAAATGGAACCTATCTGCCGTGCTTGTTGGTAAAGAGTTTGAGCATTGTAATGGTGTTCATTCTCATTTTCAAAATGTGGATGAACTGATACATTGGATTCAAAGCAATCCGATAACAGGAAAAACAATATTAATTAAAGGGTCAAGAGGAATACAGCTTGAGCGTGTGATACCCTACTTATAATACAGTATTTTTGAAGCGATGAAAACAAATTTTGTAGAAGAATTAAGGTGGAGAGGGATGCTGCACGATGCCATGCCTGGAACAGAAGAAGAGTTGAACAAAGGGATGTGCAAGGCATACATTGGTTTTGATCCTACAGCGGACTCGTTGGGTGTAGGAAATTTGGTTCAAATCATGACCTTGATGCATTTTCAAAAGGCTGGGCATCAGCCGTACGCATTGATAGGTGGAGCCACGGGTATGATAGGTGACCCATCCGGAAAATCACAAGAGCGCAATTTGTTATCAGAAGATATATTGCGTCACAATCAAGATTGTCAAAAAAGACAACTTGAGAAATTTTTGAGCTTTGAGGGCGAAAACAAAGCCGTGATTGTTAACAATTATGATTGGTTCAAGGATTTTGGATTTTTAGATTTCATCAGAGATGTTGGTAAGCGAATCACCGTTAATTACATGATGTCAAAAGATTCTGTAAAGAATAGGATTTCAGGCGGTAACCATGAGGGTATGAGTTTTACGGAATTTACTTACCAGTTGATTCAAGGCTATGACTTCTATTATTTGTGGAAAAACCATGGTATTCAATTGCAAATGGGGGGCAGTGATCAATGGGGAAACATCACAACAGGTACAGAGTTGATTCGCAGAATTGAAGGAGGTGAGGCTTTTGCATTGACCACCCCTTTGATTAAGAAGTCTGATGGAACCAAGTTTGGAAAGACAGAGGGCGGGAATATTTGGTTGGATCCAAAGCGCACCTCACCTTATAAATTTTACCAGTTTTGGTTAAATGCAGCCGATGCTGATGCCCCGGGTTATTTGAAGATTTTTTCAATGAAGTCGAGGGTTGAAATAGAGGAATTGGTCACCATGCATGAGCAAGACCCAGGAAGAAGAATGCTCCAAAAGGCACTTGCAGAGGAGGTTACGGAGCGTGTGCATGGCAAAGAGGCTTTGGATCAAGCCATCAATGCCAGTCAAATATTGTTTGGCAATGCAGATATTCAGGCGATGAGAGCTTTGGACAATGTGACCATTCAAGAAATTTTTGAAGGTGTAGGACAAGGTCACTTGGATCGAAACGAGCTTGCAGAAGGAATGTCAATTGCCCAACTTTTAGTAAAAAGTGGATTTATCGCGAGTAATAGTGAGGCTCGACGCGCTTTACAGGAGAATAGCATCAGTTTGAACAAACAGAAAATTGGTGCGGAAAGTATAGTTCAGGCGTCGGACTTATTGAATGAAAGGTATTTGTTATTACAACGTGGGAAGAAGAATTATTACCTGGTGGATACACAATCCTAAGAAAAGAAAGAAATATTGATAAATATTCTTTTTTTTCTGCTGAAGAAATGTGCTTTCATGATTACTTTTGCACCGCTAAAATTTGCTAACAAGGCTCAAGGTCTTGAAAATAAAGGAAGTATGTTAAGAATTATCGCTTGTGTCAGTTTCATTTTGTTAGGGCAATGGACCATTGCTCAGCATGATGTTACAGGGCATGCAACAGATACTTTGCATTCAGCAGAAGCAGGTCATGCCGTTGCTGGTGAAGAGGAGAAATTCAATCCTGGAGAAATGATTATGCATCACATCAGTGATGGTCATCAAATTCATTTCATTGGAAAATTGTACATGCCGCTTCCTGTGATTGTTTGGAATCATGGTCATCTTGATGTTTTTATGTCAAGTGCCTTTTGGAATGGTTTTGATGAGCATGGTGAGTTACAGTTCAAACCGTATACTGCTTCTTCAGGTGTGACCTACGAGAATCATCATGAGTCTATTGTTGTTGCCGGTGCTGAAGGTCATGAAGCATCGCATGAGAAACCAATGGATTTTTCCATCACCAAGTCTGTTTTCGGAATGTTATTCATCATTGTTTTGATGTTGATTATTTTCCGTTCAGTTTCTGCCAAGTATAAGAATGACGGCGCTAACAAAGCACCAAGCGGCTTGCAGAACGCCATAGAGCCATTCATTCTTTTTGTTCGTGATGAGGTGGCTATTCCTTCAATAGGAAAGAAAAAGGCTGGAGTTTACATGCCGTTTTTACTTACTGTATTTTTCTTTATTTGGTTGTGTAACATGTTGGGATTGATTCCATTTTTGGGAGGTTTCAATATTACCGGAACATTGAGTATTACTTTGGTTTTGGCCGCTTTGGTTTTCTTGATTACTTCTTTCAGTGGCAATGGGCATTACTGGGGACATATTTTCTGGCCTCCAGGTATTCCTTTTGGAATTAAGTTGATCTTGGTACCCATCGAGGTGTTGAGTATTTTTATCAAACCTACGGTATTGATGATTCGTTTAACAGCGAATATCACGGCTGGTCACATTATAATCCTAGCCTTTGTTGGTTTGGTGTTGTTGTTTGGTCAGACGAGTGCAGTTGCAGGATATGGAGTGGGAGTAGGTGCGGTGGTGTTCATGATTTTCATGTTCTTCATCGAGTTGTTGGTAGCCTTTTTACAAGCGTATGTTTTCACTTTATTGGCAGCGTTATACTTTGGGGATGCAACCCAAGAACACCACCATGAAGAGGGACATCATTAATTAGAAAACAAATCAATAAAAACCATAAATTAACAAAAATGGAACTATTATCAGTTTTATTAGAAGCAGGAATCCAACAAGGATTAGCTGGAATCGGAGCAGGTTGTGCAGCAATTGGTGCTGGTATCGGTGTAGGCCGTATCGGTAGCTCAGCATTATAGTCTATTGCTCGTCAACCAGAAGCAACTGGAGATTTGCGTGCCAACATGATCGTTGCTGCGGCATTGGTTGAGGGTGTTGCTCTTTTCGCAGTTATCGTTTGTTTGTTGGTAGCATTGGGATAATCCCACTGTTCTAAACATATAATTTTAATTCTCATGGAAGGATTGTTAAGTGTCTCCGTGGGCACAGTTTTTTGGGCGTCTATTGCGTTCATTGCTGTCCTTGTTATCTTGAAAAAGATGGCTTGGGGCCCTATCTTGCTAACGTTAGAAGAACGTGAGCAAGGTATCGCCAATGCTTTGAAACAAGCGGAATTGGCCAAAGAAGAAATGGCCTCGTTGAAATCAGGCAATGAGCAGTTGTTGAAGGAAGCTCGTGAAGAGCGTGACCGCATTTTGAAAGATGCCAAGGAAATTGGTGACAAGATGCGTGCTGAAGCCAAAGAAAGAGCAGCTCAAGATGGTGCAGCCATATTGGCCAATGCCCAACGCGAAATTGAGACCCAAAAGAAGGCGGCCATCCAGGAGTTGAAAAACCAAGTAGCTAGCTTGTCTATCCAAATTGCTGAGCAATTGGTAAAAGATAAGTTGTCTGATGCTGAGAAGCAAAATGCGTTGAATAGCAAATTGATTGAAGAATTGAAAGCCAACTAAGATGTCTAGAATCGCATACCGATACGCCAAATCATTGTTAGACTTGTGCATTGAGCGCAAGGAAGTAGAAGCTGTGTCTAAGGACATGGCTATGCTTCATTCTACATTATTGGCCAGTCGCGATTTGGATTTGATGTTGAAGAGTCCAGTTGTTAAGGGTGATACAAAACTCAAAGTAATGGACAAAATTTTTCAATCCAGCATTCATACTACTACCAATCAGTTCATTCACCTGATGACTGAAAAGGGAAGAGAGGCTTTTCTAAAGGAAATTGCAGAGTCATATGTGTCGTTGGTGCGCAAGTACAACAACGAAGTATTGGCTTATGTAACAACAGCAGAGGCCATGAATGACACAACGCGTCAGGCTATTTTGAGCAAAGCACAGTCATTGACTACTGAAACCGTTACTATACAAGAGAAAATAGATTCCGACTTGATCGGTGGTTTTATTATTCGTGTTGGTGACAAGCAATTGGACGCATCTATTGCGAGCCAAATCAAACAACTTAAAAGAGATTTTTCAGAGAACGAGTACGTTTCTGAATTGTAATATTTGACAAAACAAAAAGTTATGGCAGAGGTTAAACCAGGCGAAATTTCAGCCATCCTAAGAGAGCAACTCGCAGGATTAAAAACCCAAGCGGATATCCAAGAGGTGGGTACCATCCTTCAAGTAGGTGATGGTATTGCACGTATCTATGGCATTTCCAACGTTCAATCAGGTGAATTGATTGAATTTGAAAACGGAGTAAAAGGTATTGCGTTGAACTTGGAAGAGGACAACGTAGGTGCTGTATTGCTAGGTCCAGCAGGCGATCTAAAGGAAGGTGCCTCTGTAAAGCGCACCCGTCGAATCGCTAGTATCCAAGCTGGAGAAGGCTTGATTGGTCGTGTGGTAAACACTTTGGGAGAAGCCATTGATGGAAAGGGTCCAATCAGCGGAGAGCTTTTTGAGATGCCTTTGGAGCGTAAGGCTCCTGGAGTAATCTACCGTCAACCAGTTAAGGAGCCATTGCAGACAGGTATTAAAGCCATTGATGCGATGATTCCAATCGGTCGTGGTCAGCGTGAGTTGATCATTGGTGACCGTCAAACTGGAAAGACTACAGTTGCGATAGATACCATTATCAATCAGAAAGAATTTTACGATAAAGGGGAGCCTGTATTTTGTATTTATGTAGCTTGTGGACAAAAGGGTTCTACTGTTGCAGGTACTGTTCAGATGCTTCAAGATGCAGGTGCAATGGCCTACACGGTTGTTGTTGCTGCTACTGCTTCTGACCCTGCTCCGCTTCAGTTCTACGCTCCATTTGCAGGATGTGCTATTGGTGAATACTTCCGCGATACGGGTCGTCCGGCATTGATTGTTTATGATGATTTGTCCAAGCAGGCAGTTGCATACCGCGAGGTATCATTGTTGTTGCGTCGTCCACCCGGACGTGAGGCGTATCCTGGAGACGTATTCTATTTGCATAGCCGTTTGTTAGAGCGAGCTGCAAAGGTGAACGAGACTCAAAAGGTAGCTGAGATGATGAATGATTTGCCAGATAGCTTGAAGTCTAAAGTGAAGGGTGGTGGTTCATTGACCGCATTGCCTATCATTGAAACGCAAGCTGGTGACGTTTCAGCCTATATTCCTACCAACGTAATTTCCATTACAGATGGTCAGATTTTCTTGGAATCCAATTTGTTCAACGCTGGTGTTCGTCCTGCCATTAACGTAGGTATCTCCGTTAGTCGTGTGGGTGGTTCAGCGCAGATCAAGTCCATGAAGAAAGTTTCTGGAACATTGAAGTTGGATCAGGCGCAATACCGTGAATTGGAAGCCTTTGCTAAATTTGGATCTGATTTGGATGACGCCACCAAGTTCGTCTTAGAAAAAGGTAAGCGCAACGTAGAGATATTGAAACAAGGACAAAACAGTCCAATGACTGTGGAGAAGCAAACCGCTATTATTTATTGTGGTACCAAAGGTTTGTTGTCTCGTGTTCCGGTTGAAAAAGTAAAGAAATTTGAGGCCGATTATTTGTTGCTTTTAGAGAATCAACACAAAGATGTATTGGAAGCTATCCGCAAAGGAAACATTGGGGATGATGTAACAGCAGTGTTGGAGAAAGTAGCCAAAGAGTTATCCGCTCAATACTAATAGAGAGATGGCGAATCTGAAGGAAATACGCACGCGAATTGTATCGGTCAATTCCACCATGCAGATTACATCTGCCATGAAGATGGTTTCTGCCGCTAAATTGAAGCGTGCTCAAGACGCCATTACCCGCATGCGACCTTACGCTGAGAAGTTGAAGGATATATTGGAGAACGCAAGTGCTAGTGTGGGTGTTGAAGGCAGTATTTTTAGTCAGCAACGTGACGCAAAGGTTGTTTGGGTGGTTGTTATTACTAGCAACCGTGGATTGTGTGGTGGATTCAATAACAATGTTATCAAGGAAGCGCGCAGAGTAGTTTCTGCCCATAAAGATGCGCAAGTTAAAGTAATAGCATTGGGCAAGAAAGGTGCTGATTTTTTCAGAAAGTCATCACAATGGGCAGAAGGTTCTATCAATGAAAATCCCAACGCTATTTTTGATCAATTGACATTTGATCATGCATCAGCTGTAGGACAAGAATTTTTAGATGCCTTTGCCGCTGGTCATGTGGATAAGGTGGTCATGATTTACAATCGCTTTAAAAATGCGGCAGTGCAAGTTGTCACAACGGAGCAGTTGTTGCCTGTTTTACCACCAGTTGCTCAAAGCAATGTTTCAGCAGACTATATTTTTGAACCTGGTAAGGAGCAAATTGTATCTGAGTTGATTCCAAGAAGTTTGAAAGTTCAATTGTACAAAGCTTTGTTGGATAGTTTTGCTGCAGAGCATGGTGCTAGAATGACAGCCATGCATAAGGCAACCGATAACGCGGGAGAATTGGTGAAGGAGTTGAAGTTGACCTATAACAAAGCTAGACAAGCAGCAATTACAGGAGAGATTTTGGAGATTGTAGCGGGGGCTGAGGCTTTGAACGGATAGTATAAACCATTATAAACTGATTTAAAGGGGTGCGCAAGCACCCCTTTTTTTAGTTGTTAAAAGAGTGTTTTCTTTTGTTTTTAGCCATTTCTAAGGCATATCTTAGTCTTCCAAAACCTAAACAAAATGAAAAAAGTTTTATTGATTCTTTCTGTGTTGTGCTATGCTGCAAACACCTTTGCTGTTGATCGCTTTGTAGATGCAGCTTTTGGCTCTGGCAACGGAACCACCATGTTTTCCACTATTTCTTCAGCTGTGGCTGCGTCTTCCAACGGAGATCGTATTTTAATCGCTGCTGGATTGTATTCAGAAGGAGCGCAGACCATCAATAAATCTTTGACCATAGCCCCTCAAGTAGCGGGTGCTTCAGTGAATTATGCAGGTAATTTGACTATTACAGGATTTGCAGGCATGAAGCTGTACATAGTAGGCATCAATATGGGTATTTATAGCATTACTGGATCTTCTAATTCTGCAACCACTAGCAGTAAGGCTTTGGTGTCTTTGGTAGATTGCAAGTTGGGTGATTTGGCCATGAATGCAGATAATTTTGAGCTATTGGCCATCAGAACTTCAGTAACCAATAACACAACCATGCGTTACGGCTCATTCATCGCTTCAAAAACCAACAACCTATTCATTGTGGATGAAGCGACTACAGCTAGCACCACAGATAAAATTGTTTTGACAGCTGATTCTATCATGAACAACTTCAGCATGCGCGCTGATAATTATGCCTTGAGTGTGAGCAATTGTATCTTGAAGAATATGACTTTCTTCAAGTGGAACAGCAATAGCACTGTTGCAAACGAATTTTATAATAACGACGTATTGAACAATGCCAATTGGATGTTGGCTTCTGCTGGCGTTCCAGGATACAATTTTAAGTTCTCCAGCAATAACTTTTTGGGAACAATCAATTTCAATTCAGGTGGTTCATATTCTGGCTACCCTTACTATACTTATGGGTATTATTGGGATACAGCTGTTGAGGGAACCCTAACTTACTCAACCACTTTATCATTGTTTCCAAATCCTGCGACAAGCGGATTTTTTGAGTGGACATACAATGGATTGGATTTGCCATGTACCGTGCCAACGGCGAGTGAAGCATTGGTCTTGACCAAAGTTGTGGGTACAGTTGGAACCACTGTCAATACAGGCAACCCCAATCATGAGTTTTATGATATTGATTTGACATTGAGTGATCGTGGACGTTTTGGCGGACCAAACTCATGGAACAATTTCTTCCCTGTTTCTAATCCTAACAACAGCAAGGCGTTTATCTACAATTTGAATATCCCTGCTGATTTGTTTCCTGGGCAAAACGTTGACATTAAAGCCAAAGCTTACCACAGAAACTAAGGAAAAGAAAGAAAGGAGTTCTCCTTTCTTTACTAATGTTTCAGGTTTTTGGATTTAATAATTCGTTTGGGATATCGGTTGAAATTAAAATTGATAGGTATTGCCAATTGAATTGGAAAATTGAATCTGTTTTGTGGAGGATGAATATTACTGAGTTGGGCTTTGTTAAAAGATAACTCGGTAATGGAGGCCTTGTAAGGGCAAAAAAACCGCATAAAAATGTGCAAATCGAAATCTTAAGATGAGAAACAAATATTACTTCTCTTTATTCATGTGCTTTTTTGCATGGATGATGTTCAATGGGGTGACCAGTAGCTCGGGTAAATCGGGCAAATCGGGTGCTCCTGGAGAGAGTACCTGTATTCAATGTCATAGTACAAATTCATTAAATGATCCATCAGGGTCTATTTCAATGAGTGTTGCTGGTGTGACCAACGGGCAGTATACAGCTGGCCAAACTTATCAGGTAAGCGTGACAGTCTCCAAGATGGGGCAGTCACTTTTTGGATTTAGTGTGTCTGCCCTTAATGCTGCTGGACAAAATGCTGGTTCATTGTCAGCAGGAACAGACAATCATGCTGAACTTTCCTCAGAGTCTGGAACAAGCAGAAATTACATAACCCATAATTCAAATGGTGGATTGTCTGCCAATCAAAAGACGTTCACATTTTCTTGGACAGCTCCTGCATCTGGTAATGTGAATTTTTATTTTACTGGTTTGGCTGCTAATAATAATGGCAGCAATACTGGTGATTATGTCTATTCTTCAAGCATGACCTTGTCACAGTCAACTGTGGCGCAGACGCGCATCATTGCTGGGGAATATTTCTGGGGAACAATCGATCCTGGAGTTGGCACGGGAACGGCTTTCACAGCAACAGATGGTAATTTCAGTGATGTTATTGAATCCATTATTGCATCCGCGCAATCCGTTCCTAATCTCTCTAGCCCTGTATTGTTAAATGTTCGTGTCAAGGACGTAAATAACAATTGGGGTCCCAGATTTAGAAAGGTTATTTTTTTAACAAGCAATACACCCACGGCCAACAATGTTGCTGTGACACAAGGTGAATTCTTCTTTGGAAGCACAGATCCAGGACAAGGTAGTGCTACTCCACTGGTTGTATTTGATGGCAACTGGGGTGAGGCTGTTGAGGCGGCTGCTTCATTGAATACGTCGTGGAGCCTGACACCAGGATTGCATTTGTTCAATGTTCGAGCTAAAGATGGCAGTAATAAATGGGGGCCATTGTTTAAGAAAACCATTTCAGTACAAAGTGTACCCGCCAATCCTCGATTGTGTAAAATCCAATCTGCTGAATTTTTCTTTGGTGCAACTGATCCTGGTCAAGGCAACGGAACCAATCTTTTGGTTTTGGACGACAATTGGTCCGATGCTATTGAAACAGCGGTTAGCAGCAATACAACTTGGAATCTTTCGAATGGATTGACTTTGTTCAATGTTCGTGTGAAGGACGAAACCAATAAATGGGGACCATTGTTCAAGAAAACTTTGTCCATACAAGGTCCTCCAACTTTCAGAAACTTGACCGTTCAAGCTGCTGAATTTTTCTTCGGAACGTTTGATCCAGGAGCCGGATCTGCAACAGCTATTTTAGCTTTTGACGGAGATTATAACACCGCTATCGAACAAGCCTTTGCAGATGATTATGCATGGAGCTTTGCGGGTAATTCAGCTTTGTTTAATATTCGTTTTAAGGATGAGGCCAACAAATGGGCTCCTTTGTTCAAGAAAACATTATTCAGAAATGATACGCCTAATGGCCGTTTACTCAACATCACTTTTGCTGAATACTATTTTGGTGTCTTTGATCCAGGTGCAGGAAACGGCTCTGTCATAGTTGCATTTGATGGCAACTTTGATAATGCGGTGGAAACTTTATTGCGCAATCATTTGACATGGGAAAATCAAAGTGGATCAACTTTATTCAATATTCGCGCTAAAGATGGAGCCAACAAATGGGGCCCTGTTTTTAAACGTACCATTTTCTTCAATGGTGCTAACCCTGCTGTGAATTTGATTACTGAAGGAGAAACAGTTTCACGATGTCCAACCTTCCCTGTAACTTTGACTTATGCAGGTCCTCAAGGATTTAATGTGACTTGGGAAAATGGAACCGTGGGCAACACTGTAACTTTTGTTCCAGATGGCAGTGGTTATTTTTCCATGACAGCCCAGTTGGGAAATGAGTATTTGTTTGATAGCATTTATGTCAATGTTTATGATTTGCCTCCGGCAGTTGTCGATCCTACAGGAGAGATTTTAGTATGTCAATCCAGTACGGTTTATTTGAACGTGAATACGGCGCCAAATTATGGTTATCAATGGTATTTCAATGACGCTCTAATTCCAGGGTCAACGCAACCTACCATTTTACCTACTGAGGTGGGTGCGTATAAAGTATTGGTGACCAACAATACAACGACCTGTCAACAAATGTCATTGCCGACTACGTTTTATTTGACCGCTCCCATCTTCCCATCAGGTACAGTGAGTACAGCTTGTAACCCCAACGGTGTTACATTAACCGCCCCAACAAGCCCTTCCAATACTTATCAGTGGAAGAAAAATGGAGCCAACATAACAGGTGCGATAGGCTCAACCTATTTAGCAACAACCCCAGGGAACTATCAAGTTACTGTGAACAGTGGTGCATGTGTTTCCACATCTCCAGTGACAACTGTAACCTCTACAGGCACTACTGTTGTTGCAGCAATTTTGCCGAGTGGAACGCAGAACTTGTGTACTGGTCAAGTGTTGACTTTAAATGCAACAACGGGTACAGGATATACTTTCCAATGGAACAAAGACGGTGTCGCCATCAATGGTGCTACACAATCTTCTTACATTGCCGATACTCCTGGTGTATACACTTGTACGGTATCAGCCAACGGATGTACTTTGACTTCTAATGCAACTACAATCAATATCGGAGGTGCTGTGACTCCTCTGGTGAGCATCACAGCTGATGCTTCAATTGTCTGCTCCGGTACCGCGTTGAACTTCACAGCCACTCCAACCAACGGGGGAACAACGCCAACGTATCAATGGAAGAAGAATGGTGTTAACATCAACGGTGCGACATCGGCTACTTATGCGTTGACAGCTCCTGCTAACAATGATGCCATCAGTGTGGTGATGACAAGCAACAACAGTTGTCAGTCAACCAATACCTCTAACAGTAATTCAGTTTCATTGACAGTAACCAATTCTGTTACACCAACGGTTGCTATCACAACAGGAACGACCAGTATTTGCGCTGGAACTTCGGTTCAGTTTACTTCCAGCATTACCAATGGAGGAACGACACCTGCTTATCAATGGAAGAAGAATGGGGTAAATATCTCAGGAGCGACATTGTCATCTTATACAACCACAAGCTTGGTCAATAGTGATGTTATTACACTGCAATTGACCAGCAACGCCTCTTGTGTGAGCACCGCAACAGTTGCGAGTAATGCCATCACGATGACGGTGAATGAATCAGTAACTCCGATAGTACAAATTTCAGCAAGTTCAACTACTGTCTGCGCCAATGGTGCTGTAGTCTTAACTGCAACGCCTACCAATGGAGGGACCAATCCAACTTTTCAATGGATAAGAAATGGTATCAATATCAGCGGCGCCAATTCCCCTATTTATACATTGCCCTCTCCAGCCAACAATGATGTGATTACACTAGTTATGACGAGCAACGCAGCTTGTACCTCTACAACTGTGGCTACGAGCAACTCAGTTACGATAACGGTTTCTTCGAGTATAGTTCCCAGTGTGAGCATCACAGCTGATGCTTCAACTGTCTGCTCCGGTACCGCGGTGAACTTCACAGCCACTCCAACCAACGGGGGAACAACGCCAACGTATCAATGGAAGAAGAATGGCGTTAACATCAACGGTGCCACCTCGGCCACCTATACCCTTGCTGCACCAGTGAACAATGATGCGATCAGTGTGGTGATGACGAGCAACAACAGTTGCCAGTCAACCAATACTTCTAACAGTAATTCAGTCACCATTGCAGTGACCAATTCAGTGACACCAACTGTTTCTATCACTGCAGGCAACACGAGCATCTGCTCGGGAACTTCAGTTCAATTTACATCAGCGATAACCAACGGAGGAACGACGCCTGCTTATCAGTGGAAGAAGAATGGCGTGAACATCAATGGTGCGACATTGTCTTCTTATACAACAGATGTATTGGTGAATGGTGATGTAATTACTTTGCAATTGACCAGCAACGCGTCTTGTGTGAGTAGCGCAACAGCAACCAGCAATGCTATAACCATGACGGTGAATTCCACAGTTACGCCATCCGTTTCTGTATCAGCGAACAACACAACGGTATGCGCGGGAGGTTCAGTGAACTTCACTACCAATCCAACCAACGGAGGAACGACACCAACGTACCAATGGAAGAAGAATGGAGTGAACATCAGTGGTGCAACATCAGCAACCTACACCCTAGCAGCGCCTGCGAATAATGATGCGATCAGTGTGGTGATGACGAGCAACGCGGCATGTGCTTCAACCGCATCTGCAACCAGTAACGCTGTTACCATAACGGTTTCTTCGAGTATTGTTCCCAGTGTGAGCATCACAGCTGATGCGTCTGCAGTTTGTTCTGGCACCACGGTGAACTTCACTGCTACTTCAACCAATGGTGGAACAACACCAACGTACCAATGGAAAAAGAATGGTGTGAACATCAGTGGGGCAATCTCAGCTACTTATGCTTTGACAGCTCCGGTCAACAATGATGTGATTAGCGCAGTTATGACGAGCAACAACAGTTGTCAGTCGACCAATACATCTACAAGTAATTCAGTTACTCTAACAGTAACCAATTCTCTTACACCAACGGTTGCTATCACAACGGGAACAACCAGTATTTGCGCTGGAACTTCTGTTCAATTTACTTCTAGTATTACCAACGGTGGAACCACCCCAGGTTATCAGTGGAAGAAAAATGGCGTGAACATCAATGGCGCAACATTGTCTTCTTATACAACAGATGCATTGGTGAATGGTGATGTGATTACTTTGCAATTGACCAGCAACGCGTCTTGTGTGAGCAACGCAATTGCAACGAGTAATGCATTGACGATGACTGTCAATTCTGCGATTACCTATTATCAAGATATAGATGGTGATGGTTTTGGAAATGGATCGGTAACTTCTTTGCAATGCACAATGCCTTTAGGTTATACCCTGAACAGTGGTGATTGCGATGATAGCAATGCCAATGTTAATCCATCTGTTGAAGAAGTTTGTAGCAATGGAATGGATGATAATTGTTCTGGAGAAATTGATGAGAACTGCAGTGTGTTTGGATGTACCGACATACAAGCATGTAACTTCAATCCTTTGGCGACCAACAACGATCAGACTTGCATTTATCCTGAGTTGTATTACAATTGTGAAGGCAACTGTATCAGTGATACAGACAATGATGGAGTTTGTAATGAGTTGGAAATTGCAGGTTGTTCAGATGTGGTGGCGTGTAATTATAACGAACTGGCAACTGACAACTCCGGTTGCATCTATGCTGAAGTAGGATATGATTGTCAAGGAATTTGCTTGTTGGATGCCGATAATGATGGTATTTGCGATGCTTTTGAAGTAGTAGGTTGCACAGACGAGTCTGCTTGTAATTATGATGCAACAGCAACCAATGAAGGAAACTGCACTTATCCAGAACAAGGATTTGACTGTGATGGCAATTGCCTCAATGACCAGGATGGTGATGGGGTATGTGATGAGTTCGAGGTTTTGGGTTGCACCAATCCAAGCGCTTGTAATTTCAATCCAGCAGCAACAGATAACGATGGAAGTTGTATTGCATCACAACCTGAAATTTGCAACCAATTGGATGATGATTGTGATGGAGTAGTGGACAATGGGGTTCAATATTTTGATTACTATTTAGACAATGATGGCGATGGTTATGGAGATGCCTTTATGGAGAACACTTGTTCTTCTCCATCCAATTCAGCATGGGTTCTAGAGTCCGGAGATTGCCAAGATGATAATGCCAATGTTTATCCGACTCAACTGGAGGCGTGTAATAGTCAAGATGACAATTGCAATGGTCAAGTTGATGAGGGTGTAGCGCCAGGTAGTATTCAGGCTGTATCTATAATTACGAATGCCTTTCCAACTTGTTCTGGCAATGGATTGAAGAGTGCCAACTTTGCTGTTGGTGCTGATTCTCCAATAACTGCTGGTTCTGCAACTGATTTATGGTACTCCTTTACCGCGCAGCACACTTCATTCAGAGCAGGATTGAGTGCAGCTTATGGAGATAACGCCATAGAGCTGTATATCCAGGAAGGAAACTGTATGGTGATGATTGATAGTGAGCATGAAGTAACAACAGGCAATCAGATTTTGTACCATGATGAGTTGAACTTGGGTACAACTTATTATGTTGCCTGTCGACATTTTTCTGGAGCGAATAATCCGAGTGCAAAGATTTGTTTTAACCACTTTTTGGGAAGTACATGTGATCATTACTACAGTAACAATACGGGTATTTATAATTCGGTATGTACTGCTTTCAAAGCATCCTACCGTGCGAATGCAGCGCAGTATACTTTTGCTGTAGAAAGTGCAACGCAGAATGCACAACCGATGAGCATTACACCATGGTCTTATACAACAACAACTTCCAATAGTGTAGTCTCTCGTTTGGGAATGATATTGCCAGTAAACAACACGGGTTCAGCCATTGTATATGGCATGAAAGTAGGAGTAGTTTATGCCATGACGGATGCTGCGGGCAATAGCGAAAGTGTAGTGGCGCCAGGTACAACGGCTTGTCAAACTACATTAAACAGTGAAGCTACGATTTCATTGCGATCGGCTGATCGTTGTCCCACATACAAGGCTATTTCGAGTAGTGTGAGCGTGGATCGCACTGTCTGCGGGGCGCAGCGTTATCAATGGGAATTTACGCAAACCTTACCAACCGCTGGAACTCCTGTAACGGTATTGGGAGGTCTGTACAGTGCTGTTTTGTTCTTGAACAATGTGCCGGGTATTGCAGCAGGCAGAACCTACAATGTTCGTGTTCGTGCACAACACAGTTCAGGTTTGTATGGAGAATGGGGAACGACGCAATGTTTGCGTACTTCAGGTACAGGCATGGCCATGTTGGATTCTGAAGACGCCATGGTTGCGTTATTGAGTCAATTGGAAAATGATTTTGCCATTTATCCTAATCCTTCTGCGAACGGACAGTTTTCTTTGGTCTGGAAAACCAGCTCAGAGCGTAATTTGAACATGAAGGTTTGGGATCTGTCAGGCAAATTGGTTGCCGCTCAAACAGAAAATATGAATGGACAAATTTGGGAAAGCAAACCATTAGATTTGGCCAACGGCATTTATTTCATAGAAGTGAATGGCCAAAGACAACGTTGGGTTTTAGCGCAATAACGATTATCAGTAAACTGAAAAAATGGCAGCCTATGGGCGGCCATTTTTTTTGGGAATGG
>JBEISW010000343.1:0-2209 GCA_040375215.1 Crocinitomicaceae bacterium
AGTTGACTTATAGTTTCTCCTACGTTGAGATTATAAAACGTTTGTGGAGTAATAACAATTTGGTGAAGATTGTTTCCAAGGGGTGTCATAACTACTGTAGGATCAGCTACTCCCCAGTTTCCAACCACATGTTGCCAATCATTGGGTCCGTTGCTGTTACTTGTAATGCAACCAGTGTGGGCATATACAGGTGTGAATCCCGTTAATGCCGCATTTCCAGTAGTTGTATTGTAATAAATGGTGATTTGATCAGTTTGCGTAGGAAACGCAGGGCTGGTTGTCAAAATTTGTGCGTTTGTAGCCGATAGGCCCATAAACGCTAGGATGGCAAGTGCAATCCGTTTCATTGGCAAGTTAGTTTTTTGATTAGGTTAGGAAACAAATATAAGAAAGTGTGATTTGTACACCAAGGATGTTCAAAAAAAATAAAAAGGCTGCAAATGATGCAGCCTTCAAAATTTGTATTTCATTATTCATTTAGAAAAATGCCAACACACTTTCAATGATGTAGGACTGCATTTCTTCAGTCATTTCTGTGTGAATGGGCAATGAGATAACGTTTTGACAAAGAATTTCTGTAAGCGTCAATGAGCCTGGTTCATAATGAGCCGAAGCATATCCTTTCTGTTTGTGCGCGGGCAATGGATAATAAATCATTGTGGGAACACCTTTACTTTTGAGGTATTCTTGGAGCTCGTCTCGGTTTACACCACACAAAGTCAAAGTATATTGATGAAAAACATGAGTGCTGTTTGGATTTCTTACAGGAGTTTTGATGTTGGGATGATTGGCAAATGCTTTGTCATAGGCATCTGCGACTGCGCGTCTCGCATTGCTGTAACTTTCCAAATGGGGCAGTTTGCACAATAGAATGGCTGCTTGTATGGTATCCAATCTAGAATTCACCCCAACGATATCGTGGTAGTATTTGGTTTTTTGTCCATGATTGGCCACCATATTAATCTTCTCCGCCAAGGCGTCATCATTGGTGAAAATGGCTCCACCATCACCATAGCAGCCCAAATTTTTTGAAGGAAAAAAGCTCGTTGTGCCGATGGTTCCCATACATCCAGCTTTGCCTTGTCTTCCATCTGAAAAAGTATAGGTTGCACCAATGGCTTGGGCAGTGTCTTCAATGATAGCCAAGTTGTGTTTTTTACCAATGGTCAAAATAGCTTCCATGTCCGCGCATTGTCCGTACAAATGAACAGGTACGATGGCTTTGGTTTTAGAAGTAATGGCCTTTTCAATGGCTACTGGATCTATGGTAAAAGTATCGGGGTTGATCTCTACAAAAACGGGCGTTAGTTTTAACAAGGCAATGACTTCACAAGTAGCGATATAGGTATAGGATGTCGTAATTACTTCATCTCCTGGTTGCAGGTCCAATGCCATCATGGCTATTTGAAGTGCATCGGTTCCATTGGCGCATGGGATGACATGTTTTACTTGAAGGTGCTCAGCCAATGCTTGCGCAAACTTCTTTACTTGCGGTCCATTGATAAAAGCAGTTTGTTCGATGACCTCTAAGATGGCTTGATCTACTTCAGATTTTATTTTATCGTATTGACCTTTCAGGTCAACCATTTGAATTCCGTTCATGTTACAATTTGGTTATTGCGCGTTGCACGGCATTGCTCAATCGCATAAAATCTTCTGCCGTCATCGTTTTATTTTCTTGTATTTTTTTCAATTCAGCTTGGGCTTCTTTTAAAAACTGAATTGCTTCTTGGTTGATTTTTTGTTGCTCAATTTTTTCAGCATCCTGCAATTGAATGCTTTGTAAACTGGTCTTGTATAGTTTTTCCAAATCGGCAATTTTTTGCAACATTTCACCTTGATCCTCTGCGGGCTGGTGAACAACAACTTTCTTTTCTTTGTACACTATTTCCTTTTCTGTTTTTCCTTTTTTCAAGAAATACAGAATTGTAACAATAGCTAGCAAACAAGCAAGGACAATGGCGACAAAGAACCACAACTCTTGCTCTCCTTCCATTTGTCCAATCAGTTCTTGACCAAAGGAATATTTGGATTGTAAATCGATGCTCAATGATCGCAATGAATCTTCGTTCTTTTTCAATAATTCATTCTGACTTCTCAACTCGTTCATTTCCATTTTTTGGATTTCCGTTTTTAACTGCGCAACTTCCTCGTTCTTCTTGTGAAAAGTGTAAAACCCAATTAAATCTTTGTACACCTTTTTGATGAC
>JBEISW010000037.1:0-11753 GCA_040375215.1 Crocinitomicaceae bacterium
GCTCAGCAATGCGGCGGGCGCTTTGAATCCTGAATTTAAAAAAGGAAGTTTGCTGGTTATTGAGGATCATATCAATCTTCAAACAGAGAATCCGTTGCGTGGTGAGAATGCGGATGAATTGGGTCCCAGATTTCCAGACATGTCTCAACCGTATTCTTACCACTTGAATGGATTGATTAAGGAGATAGCTGCGGAAAAGGGCATACAGGTTCAAGAGGGAGTTTACATATCTGTTCCTGGTCCTAATTTAGAAACCAGAGCTGAGTATCGTTTTCTTCGCATGATAGGAGGTGATGCAGTTGGAATGAGCACCGTGCCGGAAGTTATAGCATGCAACCATATGGGATTGCCTTGTTGTTGTATTTCTGTTTTAACAGATGAATGTGATCCTCAAAAATTGAGTCCAGTATCCATAGAAGAAATTATTCAAACAGCCAAACAGGCTGAACCTGCACTCACGCAATTGTATCAAGCATTGATTGAAAAAATATGAGTCCATTGAAGAGGACATATGCCTGGGTTATCGTCATGCTTTTGATGGGCTACACGGCACTTTGTTTTCTCGGTCCGGAGCAATATGAGTCAACACAAAGCATCAAAATCAGATGCAGCAACCAAAAGTTGGCCTGGGCACTTTCGGATTTCAATGAATGGATTATGTGGTTTAAAGATTGGGATGTAAGCGATACTTCACATTTTAAAATCATTGGGGAACCTATGATGGCGAAGCATGGTGTTGTATTTTATCACAATGGCATGTCGCAATCCATGGAAATAAAAGCCATTTATGCTACACTGGATTTTGTGGAAGTGATACAGATTCAAAGATCAGTAAGCGAACTTCAAGAATCAGATGCCGAGATTGTGTTTCAATTGTCTGAAGATGAAAAAGGATTTGCTGTGGTATCGTGCACTCTTAAGCAGGGTGAAATCCCATGGTATTTTCGGGGTGCAATTTGGTTAACGGGAAACGCCCACCAATGGGATGATTGGAACAATGAAAATTTAGCGCAATTGAAAAATTACTTGGAATCCAGCCCAGCTTCTAGCCATTGATTCACAGCGTTTTCAATTTCAATTTCATCGAAGTTGACAGAATGAAAATCCTCTCCAGTGATGATTTCAAATAATTCAATGTAACGCTCTCTTATGGTTTCAATCCATTCATCAGTCATGGTTGGAACTACTTGTCCTTCCTTGCCCATGAAGTCATTGGCAATGAGCCACTCTCGGACAAATTCCTTACTCAATTGTTTTTGAGGCAATTTGTTGAGTTGTCTTTCGTGATAACCTTCTGCATAGAAATAACGTGACGAATCTGGAGTGTGAATTTCATCCATCAGTGTAATTTGGTTGTTGTATAAACCAAATTCGTACTTGGTATCAACCAAAATCAAACCTTGTTTTGCAGCAATTTCAACTCCTCTCTGATAGAGCGCTAGGGTGTATCTTTCCAATTCAAGATAATGTTCCTCGCTGACAATTCCTTGCGCTATGATTTGCGCTCTTGAGATATCTTCATCATGTCCTTCTGACGCTTTGGTAGTTGGAGTGATAATGGGCGTAGGAAAGGGATCGTTTTCATTCATGCCTTCTGGAAGAGTAACACCGCAAAGTGTTCTCAATCCACTTTGATAAGTTCTCCAGGCATGCCCTGTTAGGTAACCTCTCACCACCATTTCTACTTTGAAGGGAATACATTTTTTACCAACGGTCACATAGGCATGAGGTGAGGCCAATTTCCAATTTGGGCATATGTCAGACGTAGCGTCCAACATTTTTTCGGCAATTTGATTGAGGACTTGTCCTTTATTAGGGATAGGCCTTGGTAGGATGACGTCAAATGCACTGATTCTGTTGGATGCCACCATTACCAAAAGATCATTGGACATGGTGTAAACATCTCTAACCTTTCCGTTGTATATGTTCTGAGTATTGGCGAAATTCATTTTTTGAAGTCGATTTACATTTTGCCGCGCATGCCTCCCATTTGTTTCATCATCTGAGCCATTTGGGTTTTGTTGGTCATCATTTTCATCATCGTTTTCATTTGATCAAATTGTTTGATCAATTTATTCACCTCGTCAACCGATCTCCCAGAGCCCTTGGCAATCCTTGTTTTTCTGCTTGGATTGATCAAATTGGGTTGCTGTCTTTCTATTGGCGTCATGGATTGTATGATGGCTTCAATGTGTTTGAAAGCATCCTCATTGATGTCGACATCCTTTAGCTTGGACATACCAGGGACCATACCTAGTAGGTCTTTCATGCTTCCCATTTTTTTAATTTGACCAATTTGCTCCAAGAAATCATTGAAGTCAAATTGATCTTTCTTGATGCGCCTCTCCAATTTCTTGGCTTGCTCCTCATCAAACTGTTCTTGCGCACGTTCCACTAGAGACACAACGTCTCCCATCCCCAAGATTCTGCTGGCCATACGCTCTGGATAGAATACATCCAAAGCGTCCATTTTCTCTCCGGTACCAATAAACTTGATGGGCTTGGAAACTTCAGCGCGAATGCTCAGAGCAGCTCCACCGCGTGTATCACCATCCAATTTAGTCAAGACAACACCGTCAAATGCCAACCGATCATGGAAGGTTTTAGCGGTATTGACAGCGTCTTGTCCCGTCATGGAATCCACAACAAATAATGTCTCTGTCGGTTTCAATGCGGCTTTGACGCGTTCAATTTCTTGCATCATCTCCTCATCTACGGCCAAACGACCGGCAGTATCGACGATGACCACATTGAATCCTTTTTGCTTGGCGTATGCAATAGCTTTCTCCGCAATGTCAACGGCATTGTTGTTTCCTCTATCGCTGAAAACTTCAACGCCAATGCCTTCTCCAACTACATGCAATTGATCAATAGCCGCGGGGCGGTATATATCGCAGGCTACCAAAAGGGGATTCTTTCCTTTTTTTGTTTTGAGATAATTCGCGAGCTTTCCAGAGAAAGTGGTTTTACCCGATCCCTGAAGACCACTCATCAAAATAACTCCGGGATTGCCTTGGTATTGAATTTCTGAATGTTCACCACCCATCAAGTCTTTCAACTCGTCATGTGTGATTTTCACCAACAATTGACCCGGTGAAACAGCGGTCAATACATTTTGACCAAGCGCCTTCTCTTTGACACGTTCTGTAAATTCTTTGGCTGTTTTAAAGTTGACGTCGGCATCCAGCAATGCTCTGCGCACTTCTTTCAATGTTTCTGCGACATTGATTTCAGTGATTTTTCCTTGTCCTTTTAATATTTTAAAGGCTCTGTCAAACTTGTCCGTTAATTGTTCAAACATGGGGTAATTCTAAATGAGCCCCAAAGGTACAAAAGGGATGTCTTATCTAGCGATGATTATATTTCCTTTCAATTGAGTGGTTTTCCCAATCAAATCTTGGTAAGTAACAATGTAATTGTAGATCCCATCGAGCACAAAATATTGACTTCCTTTTTTGTTGCCTTGCCAGGGTTCTTTAACATCATTGGATTCAAAGATTAACTCTCCCCACCTGTCGTAAATGCGAACATTGTACTCGGCTACACCTATTGCGGAAGGAAGCCATGCATCATTGATTCCGTCAAAATCGGGTGTAAAACTATTGGGCAAAAAGAAAACTGTTCCGCCTATGTTGATAAAGCCTGTAGCTGTTGAAGTACAACCAAACTCATTGGTAATGATTTGGGTAATGGATTGTCTGCCAAACTCAGTAAAAGTATATGTTCCATCAAAGCCTTCTAAAGAACCGCCATCACTGAATTGATAAATGCAGGTTACCCCTGTTCCGGTTGAGTCCATAACCGTTACGGTAGGGTCATCGATGCTGATGATGTCAGGTTGTATGATAAAACCACTGGTAGGAGCGGGGTGAATGGTAACAGCATCGTTGAGATTGATGTAAATGTCAGAAACACAGCCGGAGGTTGTATATGCATGCATGCTTACATTGTAGGTACCCGGATTTTCATAGAGCTGCAGTGGATCGGGTTGGGTAGAGGTGATGTCATCTCCCAAGTTCCATATAAAAAAAACAGGGGTTTCAGCGGTTGCTGTGGCATCAAATTTAACATAGGTACCCGGACAACCATCTGGCGGTAAAACCGTAAAGTTGACTTCAGGATCTTGCACTACCCAAACATCTTTGGTTATGCTTTCCGTGCAACCATTTTCACTGATGGTTAAGGTAACAGGATAATAGGCGGGACTGGGATAATGAATGCCATTCACCGTAATATTGGAGGAATTGGCAATGCTCGCCATGGACCCAAAGTTCCAATCAATGACAGCGTTGGATTGTGTCCATCCCAAAGCCGAGAAAGAGAGGTTGTGTCCGTTGAAGCATACAGGTCCCGGATTGATAAAATCGGGATCCAAATCGTCAAAAACACTAACCGTTGCGTAAGCTGTATCTGGACAAGTTGATGGGGCACCTGCGATCAACATGACATTGAAATTTCCAGTATTGGGGTAGTTGTAGAAAGTTGCCGGATCAGTGTTGGTAGGGGAGTTGGGTGTGCCAAAATTCCACAAGTAATTGCTTGCGTTGATGGAAGATTGGGTGAAATTAATGGTGAATCCTCCGCATGGATCAGTTTGCGGATCAATAATGGCGATGGGTTCAGGTAAATTGTCAAATGTGAAATTTTGTGTTCCGATACAACCAGCGTTGTCAATACTCAAGCTAATGTTGTAAGTGGTTAAATTGGAATCCAAATAAATTTCATTGGGATATTCATTCGTAGAAAAAACAGTTGAGGTATTGTTGTCGATGGTCCATTCAAACGTTGCTCCGTCAGGAAAAAGTCCTGAGACCAATCCATGGTCAAACGAATAAAGCACTTCATCATCAACGCACGTTACAACAGGTGGTTGAATATCCGGAGTGAATGTTTCAATGGCTGTGTACACTACGGTTGCGGTGTCTGCGCACTCCCAGCCAGGGTTGGTTACCAACGTAACGGTATAAATTCCGGGATCATTGTAAATAAAGGTAGGTTCAAATACATTGCTGGTGTCGTTGGTCAATGATGGTACACCAAAGTCCCAATGATAGGACTCTGCATTGATGCTATTGTTCACAAAGCCGACTTCTAAACCACTACAAAAATCAGTTTGCTGCCCGTTTCCTGTGTCCGCAATCCCCGGATTTGCTCCTGTATTTGGATTGCACATGTTTACATTGAACTGATAATCTCGACGGATGGTATTGATCAAAACACCATTCCGAAATTCCTGAACACAAATGGCCAAAGCGTAGGTCCCGATTTGAGTGGCTGTTCCAGTAACCAATCCTGTGGCAGCATTGATTTGAAAAGCGGGGTTTGATGTTATGGGATAATTGGATGAAAAACCAGCTGCCCATGTGTTATTGGCGTATGGAGGTCCGGACGGAGGAGCAGGAGCAGGATTGTTCTGATCAGCCCCGTCTAATGGGGTGCAAAACGAGTAAACCAATTCATCACCATCAGGATCAACGGCCTCAGAGGAATATATAAACGGTGCATTCAAGCACAACGCGGTTGGCGGTGTGGATACAAAGGATGGACTAGAATTTTGAATAGCGACCAAGTTTGTGCCGGGAATTTGAGTAGTCAGGGTCATCCCAGACAAATTTTGCTGGGATTGATTTAAATTGTCAATACTCAAATTTCGGCAACATCTCTGGTAAGTGAGGACATACCCGGTCGCTGTAAAAGGCAATGTGACATTGGCTTGATAGACTGCACGCTCCACACAGACATTGGGCGGAACCGTAAAGCAAGGATTCTGGAGGGCTAAGTCCAAAGTCTCAATATCGGAATTGGATAATGGAATAGAAAGTTCTTGAACAAAGCTGTTGTTGCCTCCAGTAAATATGCCAATGGAAACAATTGGGTCAAACCCCGTTCCGTTAACATTGGTAGAGGGGTCACAGTCTCTGTATACTGTCAATGTAACTCGGTATACGTTATTCCCCAAATGCTCATAGACCAAATCACCACCATAAATATGAGTGGCCGAAGCATCCTTGGGGCCAATAATCATCATGACAAAGATGAATATCAGGGCTTTCAGGTATAGGTATTTCTGTGGCATTTTACGAATAGACACAAATATGATGATAAATGTTGCAAAACACCACTCATTCGACCTTCTTTTGCTCACACTCATTGGTGGATGAATATATTTGGATCATGGAAAAGTCATTGACACATGTGAACGCATCAGGTGAATCCCGAATGGTGGATGTTTCAGATAAAAAAGTGAGCCTTAGGCAAGCCTCCGCCAAAGCTGTGGTTTTGTTCCCATTGAATGTTATAGCGCAATTAAAAAAGGACAATTGGCAGGTGAAAAAAGGAGCGATACTTGAAGTTGCGCGCATTGCAGGAATTCAAGGGGCCAAGATGACCCCCTCGATTATTCCCCTTTGTCACCCTTTGATGCTTAGCGGCGTTGAAGTTGATTTTTCATTTGAAGATGATCAGTTGCACATTGTTTCAAAAGTCAAATGCATGGGGCAAACCGGTGTCGAAATGGAGGCGCTAACTGCCGCATCTACTGCCGCTTTGACCGCCTATGACATGTGCAAAGCGCTGTCACATGATATTGTTATTTCACAGATACTGTTGTTGTCAAAATCTGGTGGTAAAAACGACTACCATGTTTGATTTGTCTCCCAGTTCATTGGTGTTTCCTAAGACATCCAAAGCCATTGCATTGTATGGAACTTCTTGTGATGCTGTTGCTAGTTGGGTCTCGAAATTTCAATGCATGATCTCTTCTCCTTCTTATTTTGTTGATGCTATTCATGGCGAGGTGGAGGAGCAAGCTACGGTGTCCTTGTCAAGTGTGGGCGCGCAGTTTCAGCTATGCTCACAACGCTTGCCCTTCTCTGATTTTTATTGGGTCAATGGAAATCATTTTTCTGCTCCCATTCAAATTGTAATCAATGATCCATCCAAGAAGAATTCATTGGAGAAACGAAAGGCTAAGTTAACCAACGTGGCACTTGTTATTTCTGAGAATGGAATTCCTGAACATCTCCAAAAATGGGGTGTGGTTGGGGCTGATACAGCTTGTCTGAATCCTAGTGATGATGAGGGTTTGAAGAAATGGGTCATTTCCATTGCTGTAGAATCTGTCCTGCACGCTTTGGTGCTGGTTGGTGGCAAAAGTGAGCGCATGGGATTGCCCAAAATGGAATTGAATTACCACGGGGTTACCCAATGGGAATATTTGGAATCGGTATGCCAAGAATTGAATATTCCGGTCGTTTTCAGTTGTCGTAAAGAACAACAAGATTTTTTCTTATCAAAAGGAAAAGAAATTGTTTTAGATCGTTTCGGTTCAATAGGTCCGCTCGGAGCCATTGCTTCAGCGATGAATTCAAAGCCTGGAGTTTCTTGGCTGGTTTTGGCCTGTGATATGCCAGGTCTTGATGCAGAGGCCATTAGAATTTTGATTCATCAAAGGAATAAAAAAGCCATGGCCACTGCTTTTTGGAATGATGAAAGGCAATGGTTCGAGCCACTTGCAGCCATTTGGGAGTCTCAGTCCAGAGGTGAAGTATTTGCATGGCTAGCTCAAAGTCAATGTCCCAGAAAGTTACTTTCTGTTATGATGACACAAGGCGTCAAAGAAGCTGACGCCTTGTGGTATCAAAATGTGAATACTCCAGAAGAGAAGGATAATTGGCTTAAACGCCAGGTCTGATAATGATTTCACTGATGTTTACACCCTCCGGCACTTCAATCACATGAACCATTTGCGCTGCAATATCACTGGGATTTAGTCCTTTTTCAAAACTGGGAACATACTCTTTTAGAAGTTCTTCATTTTTGGTAACGTGAATAAATGGCGTGTTCACAGCACCGGGACAAATTGTGGTAATTCTGATTTGCTTACCATGCTCTACTTTTAAACTTTCACCAATGGCCAAAACAGCGTGTTTGGTCGCGCAGTATACGCCTGAATTGGGGAATACGTGATGACTGGCAACCGAGCCCAAATTGATGATATGTCCTTTTCGGCTGATGATTTCATTCAAGGAAAAATGAATCATATTCAAAACTCCCGTGATATTGGTGTTCACCATTTCATGCCAATCCGCAAGGTTGGCTTGTTGCAGCGGATCAAAAATCCCTAGTCCCGCATTATTAATCAGGACATCAACACTGCCCATTTGTTGGAAGGCTTCATCAAAAGTTTTCTTGCAATCATCAGCATTTCTGACATCTCCTACACTATAGGTGCAAGCCCCTGAAAGAGCGTTGACAACGTTTTTAAGTTTTTCTTCATGGCGGCCCATCAAATGAACCTTGTGCCCTCTCTCTATAAGCATCTGGGCAGAGGCTGCGCCAATGCCGGAGCTTCCGCCTGTTATGATAATGTTTTTCATGGATGCAAATTTGATGTGAAAAAATTAAAACATCACATCTGTTTAAACTTTGTTGGAATCGAAATGTTACTTTTGCGAAAAATAAATTTTTATTATGGCATCTATCGTCGGAAAAAAAGCGCCTTCATTCAAGGCAGGAGCCGTTACCAATGGCGGAACAATCGTAAGTGATTTTTCATTGGATCAATATATCGGAAAGCAAGCTGTGGTATTTTTCTTTTACCCAAAGGACTTTACTTTTGTGTGTCCTACAGAGTTGCACGCTTTTCAAGAGCGTTTGAAAGATTTTCAAGATCGTAACGTTGCTGTTGTAGCTTGTTCTACTGATACTGAAGAAAGTCATTGGGGATGGTTGCAAATGGAAAAAGGTCATGGTGGAATCAAAGGCATCACTTATCCTATTGTCGCCGATACTTCTAAAACCATTTCAGATGCTTATGGTGTTTTGGCTGGTGAGTATACGTATGATGACAATGGCGCATTAGTAGCCAATGGTCCAATGATTGCCTACCGCGGTCTTTTCTTGATTGATAAATCAGGTACTGTTCAACATGCCATCATCAACAATTTCCCATTGGGAAGAAATGTGGATGAGGCTTTGCGCATGGTGGATGCTTTGCAATTCTTTGAAGAGAATGGCGAAGTTTGTCCGGCCAACTGGACAAAAGGAAAAGATGGCATGAAAGCCAATCATGATGGTGTAGCCAGTTATTTGGCATCTCACTAATTGTAAATATTTTTTGAAAAAGGCTGTGAGTATTCTTCGCATCCTTTTTTTTATTTTCTGACCTATGCTATCTTCACCAAAAAAACTAAGATGACCAAAACACAAAAAATCATCTATTGGGTTTCTACCATTTGGATTTCCTTCGGAATGTTGTCTGGAGGTATTTTTCAGTTGATGCACATGCCTGATGCAGTGAAGAGTTTTCAGCATTTGGGCTACCCTGAATATTTGCTCACCTTCCTAGGAATTGCCAAAGTCTTGAGTGTTGTTGGTTTATGGATTCCTGGTTTCAATCGATTGCGTGAGTGGGCCTACGCTGGTATTTTCTTTGTTATTTCAGGAGCATTGTTTTCTCATTTGTACATGAAGGATAGTTTTGGTGAAACTTTTCCTGCTGTATTGACATTGGTTCTGGTTCTCACCTCATGGTACGTGAGACCCGCTGACAAGAAGATATAATTCCCGTATGAAGAAGAGTTGGTGCCTTTTGGTCATTGTTCTCTTTTTCATGTTTCCTTTTTCATCATTATTGTATGCTCAGAAGAATGTCGCGGACTGCAATCTAAGCATCATTATTCAAAGTAACGATGTAGCAATTTCTGGTCTTGGTTTTCATGTGTATTGTGCAGATGCTCAAGGGAATAGATTAACCGATGATATCTTTCCTGTTTCCGATTCTGATATTGTATCTAAACACAACAAGGGTTTGTTTCGTGACAATTTATCCTTCCCCTTGGCAATGGAAACCAGGATTAACTTTCCCATTCAATTCCCACATATCTTTCAAGATGTTCATGTGGTGATAGAAGATTCAGAAGAGAATGATGGTTGGATTTTTCCAAAACAACGCATTTCCTTTTTAGAATTCTACAAAGATTCTGCACAGTTTCGATTAGTACCACTGAAGGGCAAACATAATTATCGAGAGTCCATCATTACCATTCAACCCATCAAAGAGAGCGCTTTTGTGCATGAGTTTTTGGGTGAGAGACAAAATGATGCTGTCGCCATGGCATTATTGCAAAACAGTGTCAGATTGGACAGAAGATTAGTGGAAAGGGATGGTTGGCAGTTTGAAAAATCTTGGTTTAAGGTAAAAGGCAAAGATGGTGGATACATTCAAACTCTTTATAGAGTAAGAAAGGCCACTCATGATGATTGGATGGCGATGCTATTGGGCGAGCAATACGAGAATGAAAAATCTTTGGCCATTATACATCCTGATATTCGTGATGTCAATTTTGACGGAGTGCCTGATTTACATGTTTTAAAGGGGGCTGATGGATTGGATGGCTTCTTCGGAATAAATGTTCAGTCAGGTAAGTTTGAAGAACTGTTCATTTCTAGATTGATGAATTTGAAGATTGACTACGTTCTTGAACAAGTGGAAGGGGATCTTTTGGAGTACGAAGAGGGTGTCGATGAACCTTTGGCCAAAGTGCATTATCAAATCAAAGGAAAACATTATAGTACGGTGCAAAGCAAGAGGCAAGAATTAAGAGAACCAGCGAAAAGGTTGGAGCCGAAAGTAGATTCTGATATTCTTTTCTCAGAGATTAGAAATGATTGGAAATACGAGTTGCAAAAATGTATTGTTGAAGGATCTTTAGAAAATCAATACCTAAGATTAGTCATTTATCCAAAGGGAACTAGCACTGTGCTTTTTGAGGATACTATTAGTCCGATGCCAAATACCAATGATCACCGGGCAGAATCGTACTTTTTGGTTGTTAAAGATTACAACCGTGATAATGTCCCTGATGTTTATTGGCCTAAAATGGGGCCGGATCAATCAGAGGTTTTTTACCTATCAGAAACAACCGATGGGAAATTATCATTCAATAAAATCGAAGGTCTTTCCTATCCTGAAGTCATGATGATGCAAGGTGATTTTTCCTTTTTAACCAATAAGATGAAGCTGCAAGAATATGATGATTTCAACTTGGATGGTTGGCTGGATTATAGGGTGTACACGCAGATGGATAAATCAAATGGCTTTTGGAGCTATTTTATTTTTCATTCCGCTAACAACTCGTTTCAATATAGCAGTGATTTTTCAATGTTGGATCATTGCAGTGTCAATAGGAAGTCTAATGATGTTTGTGCATGGCAAGAGTTGGAAACCAGTGATGGTCACAAAAGATGGGTTCGTTATCATTTGAACAATGGCCAATTGGTTATTGTAAAATGACCCAATAAACTTACCCTTTGCTCTACTGTTGGTCTTGCAAATTTTGAAGTGTGGATGTTTTCTTGAATCTGCCCAAAACCTCCACATGTGAGGTATGCGGAAACTGATCAATCAAACTCCATTTTTCCAGGGTGTAACCGTTAGCCTCCAAGGTTTCCGTATCACGTGCAAATGTGGCAGGATTGCATGAAATGTAAACGATGTAGTTGGCATTTAAGTCAATGACTTTTCGCAATGTTTTAGGCGCAATTCCTGCACGAGGAGGATCCATCATCAGGACCTGCAGTTGATTTTGATAGTGCGGTTGTTCCAATAAAAATTTACCTACATCAGTGGCAAAGAAGGTAATGTTCTCAATGTTGTTTCGAGCGGCATTTTCCTTTGCATTTTCTATGGCTTTGGGTTCGACGTCCACACCGATGACCTCATTGAATCCAGCCTTTTTAAGCAGTTGAGA
>JBEISW010000162.1:0-5291 GCA_040375215.1 Crocinitomicaceae bacterium
GCAAAAGAAAAATTGGTGGTCTATGAATTATTGATGCGTGATTTCATGGAAACAGAAAGCTACCAGAATTTATTGGACACTCTGGATTACCTTGAGACTTTGGGAATAACTGCTGTGCAATTGATGCCTATCAATGAGTTTGAAGGCAACAACAGCTGGGGATACAATCCATCTTTTTACTTCGCTCCAGATAAAGCCTATGGGAAAGAAGAAGATTTAAAAGCGTTTATCAATGAAGCCCACAATAGAGGCATAGCGGTAATCATGGACATTGCCCTTAATCATAGCTTTGGTCAAAATCCGATGGTCCGCATGTACTTCAATCCAGATGCGGGAGATTATGGTCAACCCACAGCCGAAAATCCTTGGTTCAATCAAACCACGATGCATGATTTTAATGTTGGCTACGACTTCAACCATGAAAGTATCCATACCCGTAATTTTACCAAAAGAGTAATTGCATATTGGTTGAATGAGTACCACATAGATGGTTATCGTTTCGACCTTTCAAAAGGATTTACTCAGAACTATACTCTAGGAAACATTGGTGCTTGGGGTGCATATGACCAAAGCCGAGTCAATATTTGGTCAGATTATTACAACCATATGCAGTCTGCATCACCTGGTTCCTACGCCATTTTAGAGCATTTTGCGGATAATTCAGAAGAGACTGCATTGAGTAACATAGGCTTTATGCTCTGGGGAAATATCAATCACAATTATAGTGAGGCAAGTATGGGCTATTCAGGTGATATCAATTGGGCTTCTTATCAAGCTCGCGGTTGGAGCCAGCCCCGCTTGGTTTCTTATGCGGAAAGCCATGACGAGGAGCGCCTAACCTACAAAAACATCAACTTTGGAAACTCCAATAGCGGCTATGATGTTCAGAATTTAGCCACTGCTTTGCAGAGACAAGAGTTGACCCATTGCCTATTAATTCCAATTCCTGGTCCTAAAATGATTTGGCAATTTGGTGAGTTGGGTTATGACTATTCCATCAACTACTGTGAAAATGGAACCATCAACACCAACTGCAGAACTTCACCCAAACCCATCCATTGGGAATATTTCGATGATCCCAATCGTCTTCACTTATACAAAGTAACAGCAGCGCTTAACCACTTGAAAAAGAATTATCAAACCTTTAGTACGAACAACTATACATTAGATGGATCTGGAAAAGGAAAGAGATTGATATTAAATGGCACAAGCATGGACGCTGTTGTTGTAGGAAACTTTGATGTCATCAATATCAACATGGTGCCTGGATTTACTCATTCTGGAACTTGGTACGATTACTTCACTGGAGAAGTTATCAATGTGACCAATACCGCTGCAACATTCAATTTTGCTCCTGGTGAATACCACGTTTATACTGATCAAGCCTTACCATTGCCCGACCTCATCTCTTGCTCAACCTACAATGAACCTTGTGATGATGGAAATGCGAACACCATCAACGACATCATCAATGAAGTATGTGTTTGTGAAGGAACTGAATTGGTTGCGGGTTGCATGGATGATGCAGCTTGCAATTACAACGCGCAAGCTGTTGTAGACAATGGAAGCTGTGCTTTCCCGGGCGATGCCTGTGATGATGGAAATGCCAACACGACCAATGATGTTTACAACAATGATTGCAGCTGTTCTGGAATTGTCGGAGTGGAAGAAAATATCTTTGCGACGTCAGTGATTTATCCCAACCCAACCCAACAAGACTGGAATGTTCAATTCAATGCCGCAGTGGGGATTAACAACATAGAACTATACGACAATGCAGGACGATTGGTGTTTGAAAAAGTAGTCAATCAATCCATTGAAAAATTAACAATAGAAGGTAACCAATTGGCCAAGGGCATATACACCTTGCGTATCCGCAACCAAAACGGAATGTATTTTAATACAACCATCACCAAACAATAGAAACTAAACAAAACCTATATCATGATTCAAGTAAAACGACTGATGTTGCTGCTGCTGGCGGGTCTGAGCATTCAAGCTTGGTCCCAAAGCATCAGTGGAACAGTGAAAGACGAAAAGAACGCACCCTTGCCGGGGGTGGTCGTTTCTGTAAACAAATTGGCCAAAGGAACGCAAACGGATGTCAACGGTAAGTACACGTTAGATTTACCTGTAGGTAGTCACACCGTAAGTTACACTTTGATTGGTTTTAAAAACTTTGAATCCAACATCAATTTAATTGCAGGACAAAAATTGCCGCTAGACGTAAAGATGCTCAATGATGACATCACCTTGGACAACTTAGAAATTGTCGGATATGGTATCGAAAGAAATAAGCCCACTACAGGCGCTGTTTCCAAAATCAACGGAAAAGATGTCACTGCTGTAAGAACACCTTCTTTTGAAGCCGCTTTGCAAGGACAAGCTGCAGGACTTCAAATCTCTCAAGGTTCGGGAATGGCAGGCTCAGGGTCTATTGTTAGAATCCGAGGCATCAGTTCTATCTCAGCAGGTGGAGATCCTTTGTACATCGTCGATGGTATTCCGATTACCAATGATTACTTCTTGCGTGGCAATTCAGGAGCCATGAACAACAATCCATTGGCCTCCATCAATCCTGCAGACATCGAAAACGTAGAAGTGCGCAAGGATGCCGCTGCCGCTGGTGAATATGGCTCTCGTGCAGCCAATGGTGTTATCATCATCACCACCAAAAAAGCCCGCAAAAAAGGATGGAACTTTGATTTGAACTTGACCAATGGAACATCTCAACCAGCATCTCGTCCCAACATGTTGAATACAGAAGAGTATTTGACCATTCGCCAAGAGGCTTGGGAAAATGATGGAGGAACCGGATATGTTTGGTTGCCCAATATGTCAACAGCCACAGATGCGGCTGCTGTCAGAGAAGAAGCATATATGAAAGCGATGGAAACCAATACGGATTGGGTTTCACAAACCGTAGGTTTAGGTTCAAAGTACGGTGCGCAATTCGGTGCTCGTTATGGTGGCGAAAAGCACAATGTCTATTTTTCATTGGGATATGACAACAATGAAAGTTTCATGATTGGCAATGCCTACAAGCGATTGTCTGTTCGCGTTAATCCTGAATTCAAGTTGGGTAAAAAATTGAAAGCCAATCTTTCATTGTCTGGAACCAGAGGTACCAATGACCGTATTGACGCAGCTTGGTCAGGCGGATTAGGAGATGCCATGTCCAATGCCCTACCCTACTATCCTGTTTATCATCAAGACACTACTTTTGACGCTTCAGGAAATGTAGTCAATAAGCCTGGAGATTATTTCTATTGGAAAGACGAATGGGGAGGTTCTAAGAATCCTGTTGCCATGCGCGAATTGCGCCGCTGGGCCAACGTTGAAAGCCGTTTGATCAATACTGGTCGTTTGATCTACAACCCCATGAAAAACTTATTTGTCATCGCAACAGGCGGTTTGGATTACATGCACATTGGTGAAAACAGATTAAACCCTGCTGCTTTGGATCAAAACAACAGCCTTGGAAACTATAGCAGCGACCAAAGAATTGTACGCAACTACAGTTACAACGTCACAGCCGAATACAACAAAGAATTGCGCGAGCATTTGAATGGAAACTTGTTGGTTGGACATGAGTTGCAAACAAGCACCACCAGCGCCTACAACGACTACTACGCAAATCTTGAACAAGACATTCAAGAGTTTACGGATGTTGATTTGACTGGTGAAAAAATTCGCAACACTTACAACCGCGAACAGTTTACTTTCTTAGGTTTCTTTGCCAAAGGAAGTTTGAATTACAAAGAGAAGTATTACTTGGATGCAACTTTCCGCCGCGATGGATCTTCAAGATTTGGTGCCAACAACAAATTTGGTAATTTCCCGTCTGTCTCTGCAGCATGGATCGCCAGTGAAGAAAAATTCTTAAAAGACAACAAAGTAATGAACTTCTTAAAAGTTCGTGCAAGCTTTGGTTTAACCGGTAATTCTAGCATTCCAGCCAATGCGCAATACTCAACCTATTCGCAAGCTGACAACGGTTTATACTACAACCAACAGCCCATTATCTTCCCTACGCAACGCGGGAATGCGGATTTGAGATGGGAGACAACCAACAACTCTTCGTTTGCCATTGAAATGGGATTTTGGCAAGATCGTTTGAGCGTAACATTGGAAGGATACAGAAAATACAGCCGCGATGTACTCATGAATGTTAGCTTGCCTGCCTCCACTGGCTTCAGCAATTTCTGGGACAACGTAGCTGAGGTGAAAAACCAAGGATTGGAATTGACAACTACGGTAAACTGGTTGAAAGATCGTAAATTGTCTTGGAAAACAACTGCCAACTTCTCTTACAACTACAATGAATTGGTGAGCATCGGAAATTATACGCCAGATGCCGTGAGCGGAGGAACCAATGACTCACGTGTCATTGTAGGCAAGCCAATCGGATCATTCTACTTGGTAGAGTTTTCACACATCGACCCAGCCAACGGTAAACCTGTGTATTTGGACTTGGAAGGAGATGAAACTTATGATTATGATAATAGTATTAGAAAGTTTGTGGGAAGTGGTTTGCCTAAAATGTATGGTGGTTTTACCAATACTTGGACATTCAGAAACATCACCCTCTCTGCATTATGTACATACAGCCTAGGTGCTAAAATCTTCGACTCCTCTGCAAAACGTCAATTGGGAGTTGTGACAGGATGGAACATGAGAGATGAGATCCTAGACCGTTGGCAAAATCCTGGTGATGAAACCAGCTACGGACAATTGACCTTAAACGAAACCAACTACGGACTTCCAACAGGTTTCCCTTGGTGGAATACTTCATTGTTCATGTATAATGCTGATTTCTTGAGATTGAGAAACCTTTCTCTGGATTTCAATGTTGACAAGGAGATTGTTGAGCGAATGAAATTGAAGTCGTTGAGCTGGGGATTCTTTGTTACCAACGTTTTCACCATCACCAACTTCCCTGGATTGGATCCAGAAATTGTTCGTGACTTTGAAAACGCGCAAGACAGAAACTTGAGTCCCAACGTAACTTATTTAACTCCAATGCAGGAGCGCAGCTTCAACCTCCGTCTTTCTGCTAACTTCTAAATGAAATTGAATATGAAAAAATATATCATCATCGCTGCATCCATTTTAACATTGGGATTGGTGTCATGCGAAAAAATGTTGAACTATCCACCCAACGGAGCTATTCTAGCGGAGGATGCTTTAAAGACTCCAGAAGATGCTCAAAAATTGTTGAACAGTTGCTACGACGTTATGGCCAATGTTTTTGATGGCTCTTATCAAAACTTATCTGAGTTATTGAGCAA